>JALOBM010000024.1:15792-29570 GCA_023228285.1 Candidatus Cloacimonadota bacterium
CAGAGCCGGGGCAAAAGGTAGCACTCGTTGGAGCGACCGGCGCAGGAAAAACCACGATTACAAATCTTATCAATCGTTTTTATGATATAGCAGATGGCAAAATCCGTTATGATGATATCAACATCAATAAGATAAGAAAACCGGATCTGCGGCGCTCTCTTGGAATAGTATTGCAGGATGTAACCCTGTTTACCGGAACCGTCATGGATAACATCCGCTATGGCAAGCTGGATGCTACGGATGAGGAGTGCATTGCAGCTGCAAAGCTTGCCAATGCTGACGGATTTATTCACATGCTTCCGCAGGGGTATAACACCATATTGGAAGGCAACGGCAGCGGTCTTTCGCAGGGGCAGCTGCAACTGGTCTCTATTGCCCGTGCGGCTGTGGCCGACCCTCCTGTTATGATTCTGGATGAAGCCACTTCTTCTATTGATACACGAACAGAAGCGATAGTTCAAAAGGGAATGGACGCCCTGATGAAAGGCCGGACGGTTTTTGTAATTGCTCATCGTCTGTCGACTGTTCAAAATTCAGATGTGATTATGGTGCTGGAAAATGGCCGTATCATTGAGCGCGGCAGCCACGAACGTCTCATTGAAAAACGAGGAAAATATTATCAGCTGTATACAGGTGCATTCGAGCTGGAATAATAAAAGTACAAAAATGTTATTTTTAAGGCATGTAATTTTTTATGGCAGACTTATTAAAAAAATACATTGCGTATACTGTTAATTAAGATTTGTAACTGTCTGGTTTTTCCAGTTATTAATTATTAATATGGAAGAAGAGGCAGTTTATATTCCCAATCATTTATAAGCATTCGGCCATAACTATTTTTTGTTGAAATAATGTTCTTTTTTAACATATTCCATGTATCTGCCAAATGCTTTCTCATCGCGATTTCAGATCTAATGGGGTCATTAGAAAAAACTGCATCAATAATTTCAACATGTCCTTTATGGCTTTCGGATAGATCTGGGTCATTTAAAATCGGTTTTTCCGACGTTGCGTGGTAATATGTATCAAAAAATAGGATATATAATTCTGAACGCCAAAATAATTGCCCTTGAAGGCTAGTCATATATTTATTCTCTGTTAAATATGCTATTCCATAATGTATTTCTCTATTTATTTTGTACAAATTATCTACGCTTTTAAAATAATATTCTCTTTCCCTGTCTAGAATATTTAAAAAATATTCTTTCTTGGATTCAGAAGCAACTTTTGCAGCATAACCTGCAATTGATGGTTCTATCATAAATTTAGTTAAATAAAGGTTCGATAAATCTTTCAATGATAGCGAAGGGAGAATATATCCACCTTTTCCTCTATTCTCCAACAATCCTTCACTTGAAAGGCTTCTCATTGCACTCCTAACAGGAGTGCGACTTATCTTTAATTCATCCCCGATTTGTTGTTCAATTAATCTGGTACCAGGCTTAATATCGCCGCGCATGATAAGATGGATTATTCCATCATAAGCAGTACTTTCGGCATGTGCAAGTTTTTTTGAATTCATCAAGATTTCCCTCTGTGTATGATTATTGATAATTTTAGCGCACTGATTATAGCACAAAAACCATACAAGCAATATCTATTTTAAAATACTGCTCGGACAATCTTTGTTTTTAGTTTATAACTATATCTTTATAACACTAAAAATATATTTAATTCTAATATTTTATTACATTAATAGTTATAATGAATTGTTTACGCGAATATAAATATTTATCTTACAATACGGGCAATCTTCTTTTATATGAAGTAAATTTTTTATCAATATTTTTCAGTTTTTCTTTACCATGTTCTATTTGTTCGCTTAGCCGTTGGGAGGAAGTCCCGCCAACAGTATTTCTTCTTTCAACTGATTTTTCAGGAGTAAGAAGAGATGGCAGTTCCTCCGAAGCTTGCGGCGCTAATTCCTTCCACTCCTGGAGTGTAAGCGATGTAAGAGCACGATCATTTTTTGTGCACCAAGAAACTATACCTCCTACTATTTCATGAGCTTTTCTAAAAGGCACACCTCTCTCTACAAGATGCTCGGCTACGTCAGTCGCAAAGATAAAACCATCTTTAAAACCTTGTCTTGCAATACTAGAATCAACTTGCACTTCGGATAGCAGAGGCGGCATAATTCCCAGTATCAGTTCAAGAGCTGAATACGAATTCCAAAGTCCTCTTTTGTCTTCTTGAAAATCTCTATTAAATGTCAGCGGAGTTCCCTTGATCATTACCAATGAATCTACATGGGAACCAATAAGCTGCCCTGCTTTTCCTCTGATTATTTCGAGTACGTCAGGATTTTTCTTTTGTGGCATCATACTTGAACCTGTACAAAAAGCATCTGGTATCTTCAACCATCCAAATTCAGATGTAAAATAGATGATCAAATCTTCGGATAACCTGCTCGCGTGAATACCAAAAACACTTGCAAAATGATGAAAGTCAATAATATGGTCTCTACTGGCAACTGAATCCATGCTATTCTCTGTGACTTTTGAAAAACCTAAATCTTCCGCGGTAAAATACCTATCCACCGGGAGCGTCGTTCCTGCCAAGGCTCCAGCACCCAAAGGAGACTCATCAAAACTTTCATATGCCCTCAATAGCCTTTCTGCATCCCTAATGAAAGATTGATAATGAGCCATCCAAAAATGTCCCATTGAAATGGGTTGAGCTTGCTGCATGTGCGTGTATCCAGGAATTATGATTTTTTTATGTTCTTCAGCTTTAATCAATAAGGTTTGTAATAATGTACTCATTAACTCCCATAGATCAATAATTTTTTCGCGCATGTAGATTCGTACAGTCACATTTGCCTGGTCGTTTCTGCTTCTTCCTGTATGAAGTTTTGCTCCGATATCACCAATTCTTTCTATTAGCTGCGATTCCACGTTCATATGAACATCTTCCAAAGATTCTACAGGTTTTAAAATACCCTTCACGGCATCGGAAGCAATCTCTTTCAACGTTTTTTCAATACTAATTTTCTCTTCGTTTGTAATCAATCCAACTTTGGCTAACATACGAACATGTGCAATACTACCTCTAATATCAGCTAGGACCATTCTCCAGTCGAGATCAAGGGATTGTGTAAATTTGCATACCAAGTCATCCATATCCTGAGTAAATCTGCCATGCCACATCGTTAATTTTCCTTTCTGCTTAAACATCAAAAAATTAAAGGAGCAGCTTCAAATTACACGAGCGCTCCTTTAATTTGGTGTCTGCCTTTAAAATTCTGAAGAATATTTTTTCAAGTATACTTTATGTAATATATACGAAGAAAATACTACAATAAGAAAACCTATCAGAAGCAGTATGATTGGAGAGAGAATATCGCTGAACAGATAGAGTATGGTACAAACGCTCCCAATCAATAACGCATAGGGCATCTGCGTTTCAAAATGATCTATCAAATCTGCGCCAGCTCCCATTGCGGCAAGAAGAGTCGAGTCCGAAATCGGGGAACAGTGATCTCCAAACAATCCGCCTGATACAACAGCAGCAATACATACTGGAAGGGAAACACCCATTTCTGCAGCAAGCGGTATCGCTAACGGCATGAAAAGAGCATAAGTCCCCCATGAGGTCCCCGTCGCAAATGAAACTATGGCTCCAGATACAAAGATGAGTGCTGGTAATACTTTGGGGTGCAGCAGCCCTTTGGTAACACTAATCAGATAGGGAGCAGTTCCAAGGTTTTTACAGAGGGAACCCAAAGTCCAGGCAAGCAAAAGGACTAAGCACATATACATCATGTTGGACATTCCATCAGTAAGTGTTTTAATACAGTCTTTGAAAGACATAATTTTAAATTTGGGCAGCATAATACATAAAAGAATATCTCCGCAAATAAAACCATATGCAATTGCAGCTCTAATTTTAGAACCTGCTATAGGCTTATATGGGAAACCATGGATAGTTAAAATTGAGAAAATACAGACAAGAATTATAGCCAGTGGCAACATCAAGGTAATAAGTCTCGGCTTTACACCCTCCGGCAAAGTTACGTCCTTTGTTTTACGCATAGGTACCGCACCGTCCGCACTTAGTTTTCCCAGTCTATCTGCCCTCATTTGAGCCCTGAGCATCGGCCCGAAATCCCACTGGCTCCATGACATGAAACCGCACATAATAAGTGTTAGTATTGCGTATGTACTATAAGGGATCGCAGAGAGAAACAAATCCCAGGCTGTGGTTGTCAGGGCGCTATTATTTACAATCTCTTTTTCAACAAGAGACATAATATATACACCCCATCCCATTATCGGCACCAAGGCACATATAGGTGAAGCTGTACAATCAAGAATGTAGGAAAATTTCTCTTTGGATACATTTACATTATTATTAATATTTTCAAATACAGGACCCACTATTAGGGAGTTGGCTGTATCACTAAACCAGATAAACAATCCCCCCAGCCAAGTGCCTACTTCTGCCATTGGCCTGCTCTTCGTAAATACACGTAATACTTTATGGTTTTTAAATGCAAGGGCTCCCCCAGAGGCAGTAAGCAAAAAAGCAGATCCTCCTACCAGCACCATCATAAAAAAGGCTTGGGCATTATAACTATCTGCCATTTGAGGGAAAAAATATTCGATAATTAATACGTAAAGAGCAGTAAAAGGGTCCCATCCAGCAATAATAATTGCCCCAAGAAAACAGCCTATTGATAAAGAAACAAAAACTTCTTTTGTAATTACTGCCAATATTATCGAAAGCAGGGGTGGAATAATTGAAAGAAAACCGTAATCTGTCATAACACATACCTCCTATATTGTATTTTTTTAAAAAAACTTAATCTCTTTCTCTGATAAGCGGCAAGGTTGAACAATGTATACCTCCGCCATGTTTTCTACATTCTTTGTATGGGGTCGTAATTACCTCAATTCCTTTTTGAGTAAGTTTTTCGGCGGTCCATGGTGCCAGTTCATCCATAATTATCTTTCCAGGCTTTATTGCAATACAATTTACAGCAAGCCTTGAATCTCTATAATCAGCAAAAATTGGTTCAATATCCAATTCCTTTAACTTGTCGATAAACCAATATGGCAGCCTTTCTATATTAACAACAGCTTTGTCATGGCTAATCATTACAACAGCCCCATCGATATGCATACTAAATCCAACCAACGGAATCTCTACAAGTTCAATCCCCTGTACCGACAGTACATTTCTTACTTGCTCAACTGCACATTTGTTCCCTCTGGGGGATAACGCTATCGCTGCACATTTGTCAGTAAGCATGCAAAAACTGCCACCTTCCATAAGTCCCTCACCATGTATTGTGTGCAGTATTGGCATACCAATTTCAACAACCTTTTTTGTAATATATGCTTCTTCTCCGCGGCGGCCTGTGCCAAAAGCCTTCCCTACAGGGCCCATGCGCGAAACAATTATTCCTCCATTGACTACCATTCCCATGTCTCGTACAAACATGGAATTGGGATCTCTGGGAGAAGCCCCGTTCAAATAAATCACTTCTGCTCCATTATCTCTAAGTATTTTTACAAGAGCATCATGTTCAGCCTGCATACCTTCAATATTTGGTGCCTTATCAGATCTGAAATACCATTGTTCTCCTTCATCGATTAAAGCATCGATTGACGAGTCGTATTTATCAGCCGTGATTATTTTCATTTCCTCGCCTGGCCTACTCATTAATATTGTTTTAATTGTTCCAACATCGTTAAATATTCCCCAGCGACGACCCCAGACACGTTTTTGCATCTCCTCCTCTTCAAACGCAGGAGAAGCTTTAGGAACAATTTTTTCAAGTACAACATGATAATAAATAGAACTTTCGCTAAGTTTTTCCGTCATTATTTTTACCCTCCGCAATGAAATGTTAAATGGGAATTTTATCGTTTACTTCAAAAAATACATTTTCATGAATACTTACCGCGCTAAATTGTATTCAAGTTTTGTATCCAATTATAGTACACAAATTAGCTTTGTCAAATACAAAATGTTTTTTAAGGGATTTTAGAAAAAAAGTGCTTCAATTCGCAGGAAAGCCACAAATTACTAAAAAGAACTTATCGATCAGAGATCAGCAGATAATCCATTAGACAGGGCCAAGGGGGTCTAATCCCATTCGAATCAGCAGACTTCATAATGCAGCAGGTCATTGAAAAGGTAGATCAAAAACAGATATTCAATTTTAGATATACTTGACGCTCTTATCTTATATATTATCCAGCCGTCGCTTTACAGCTCCAGGACACAGCTTTGTCCATAATGGACCGCAACAGTATCAATGAGCCTGGGCAAATCATTCGGCGCATCGATTTCAATTTTTCGCACATCGCGCAGGAGTTTGCCGTTTTAGATAAGGATAAGAGGAATTATGACAGTTTGCCTCAAAAAAATGTATGCGCAATGGCTTCAAAGAACTCCCCTCTTCCGATTTTTCATGCCCCGTAATGGACCCATACCCAAAACCTGTCTTCGCATTGACCATTGTAATATGCTTCAGCCGAAGACAATCCTCTTTCGAAGTTGAAAACCCCGGAGCTGTTTACGCTTTGCCGCTCCGCTTTGCATTTCTTCAGACTTAACCGGCTCTTCTGTTATTTATATTTTCCTATAACGAAATGATTTTAGCGTAAGACTCTCCCTGTAATGTTTGCGACTTCTGTTTACCGGAGGCAGCAATTTTTATTGTAAAAACAATTTATTTTTCCTCGTTTTTATCATTATTGCCTAATGTTTAATTACAATATGAAATTTAACGCATTAAAAAGTTTATTATTTTTTGTTTTTTCTTCGATTGATCTCTTCCTGTATTTACAGAAGGTGTAAAATATTTTATAGCAATATGCGTTTTTATGACATACTTATAAAGTATATTGATTATTTATTCATTGAATTAACGCTATACCCCATTCTTACTTATATATGCTAAACACAGGACAAGCAGGATAATTATGAATTAAATTAATGATTTGGTTTATTTTTTCAAAAAAATTCTTTGAGACCTTTAAAAAAACTGATAATAATTAAGATTATGCATCATCACAAAAGTCAATCATTTTAGTGTTTTAACGGCGTACAATTCTCAGATTGCATACACATAGATAATAATCAATGTGATCAGCGATAATGATTACTTAAAAAGTTGGGTATTTAACTTTGAAAAGGAGGTGAATGCTTTCTGGTTTATGTTCGAAGTCTCAATGCGCTTTGGTTTGGGTAGGATTATCAGTATTTTGAAAGGAGTTTGATTATATTGTTTACTGCTAGACCGGGAGAAGAACCAAAAAAAATTAAGGAACTGCCGCATATTTTTGTAATATTGTTCTGCGTTATTGTTATTGCTACAATTGCAACATACATAATCCCTGCGGGGCAATATCAGCGCGTGATGGATGAGTCTATAAATCGAGTGGTAATAGATCCGGCCTCGTTTAAGTTTATTCCAAGTACTCCGGTGGGTATTTTTGATATGTTTGTCGCTATAGAACTTGGTTTGATCGATGCTGCAAGTATTACGTTCCTTATTTTTGCAGCTTTTTCCTGTCTCTTCCTTCTTGAAAAAACAGGCGCCATTGATGCAAGCATCGCTCTGATGGTTAATAAAGCAAAGAAGACTCCAAGATTTGCAACTATGATTATTGTGATTCTGATGATTGCTCTATCGATATGGGGGTCAACTGGAACACTTTCATATGAGGAAATTATTGCTTTCTCCCCTATTTTCGTAGCATTGAGCATAGCACTAGGGTATGATGCCCTGGTAGGAGTAGGCATTTCAGTTGTGCCGGTCGGAATTGGTTTTGCTTCGGCAACAGTTAATCCGTTTACTATCGGTGTTGCGCAGACGATCGCCGAACTGCCAATGTTCTCAGGGTTAGGGTATCGTTGTATCGTTCTGGCAGTGATGACGCTGTTTACGATAATGTATGTACTGCATTATGCCAATAAAATAAAGAAAAATCCAGAAAAAAGTCTGGTATATGGAATAGACTACTCCGACCTTGCAGTAGATGAGACCAGAATGTCCACTCCGTTTACCTCTCAGAGAAAGCTATCTATTCTTACCTTGTTGATCGGCGTGCTTATTATGGGATATGGCCTGATTTTCCTGAAATGGTATATAAACCAAGTAGCCGCTATATTTTTTATAGTTTCAATAGCAGTTGGCATAATAAACAAATGGAATGCAAATAGAATTGCCAATACTCTTTGCGAAGGACTTTCCAAAGGGGTATTGGCCGCCATGATAGTCGGTGTGGCAAGGGGTATTCTGGTAGTAGTCACTCAGGGCAACATACTGGACACAATCATACATGCAAGTGTTGGTGTGCTTGAAAGACTTCCATTATATGCGAGCGCAATAGGAATGCTTGTATTCCAAACCTTTCTCAATTTACTGATTCCTTCCGGTTCCGGCCAGGCTGCGGTATCAATGCCGATTATGGCTCCGATAGCCGATCTTATTCATCTCAACAGGCAGATAGCGGTCTTGATTTTCCAGTTTGGTGATGGATTTTCAAACCTCCTGTGGCCAACAAGTTTTATGGTGATTGTATGTGCAATGGTCAAAATCCCACTTACAAAATATTACAGATGGATAACTCCGTTTTTTATTCTCTGTTTCCTGATACAGGCAGCGTTTATTTTTGGTGCTATAGCAATCAACTACGGCCCGTTTTAAATTTTAGGGAAAGCCTGACTGAAAATGATTCCTACAGATGAGATAAAAAAACAGATAGATGCGTATAAAGACGAAATAATCGGATTCAGACGACACTTGCACATGCATCCTGAAACCGGTTTCGACACACAGGATACAGAAGCATTCATAAAGGAATTTCTGCTCACAGAGGGAATAGACATTCTTGATTCTCCTATTGGAGTGATTGCTAAAGTTCCGGCAGGCGAAAATAAACAGCCTGGCTATATAGCACTTCGCGCCGACATTGATGCACTGCCTCTTGAGGAAGAAAATGATGTGTCGTACAAGTCACAAGTAACAGGGAAAATGCATGCATGCGGACACGATGGACACACCTCAATGCTTATGGGGGCCGCACATGTTCTGAATAAAAACAAAAAGGCGCTTCCTCGCGATGTCTTACTCATATTCCAGCCGGCGGAAGAAGGACCGCGGCTTGGCGGCGCCCGTATTATATTGAAATATCTTGAATCCATTGGACTTGCAAAGAATATCTGTGCTATAGCTGCGCTGCACCTTACAACAGAATACCCTTGCGGTAGTATAGCCATAGGATATGGTTCAATGATGGCTTCAACGGATGAATTTGATATCACAATTACTGGGATAGGCGGACACGTAGGGTCTCCTCATAAAGCAATCGACGCTCTTTCGATATCTGCAAAATTTATAACTGAAATGGAAAGCTTTATGTCAAGAAGGATGGATCCTTTTGACCCTGCTGTTTTTGCTATTGGCACTCTACAGGCAGGAACTGCTCGCAACATAATACCCGAAAAAGCTTTTATTACAGGCAACCTCCGCTGTCAGAGAGAGGAAACCAGAAATTTCGTGCTGTCAAATGCGGAAAACCTGTTAAAAGCGCTCTGCGATTATTCTGGTTCTGTTTATGTTATGGACATCTGCCGTGGCCTGCCGGTTCTTGTAAACGATGACAACAAAACACAACAGATGCAGGGTTTTGCAGAAGAGGTCGTTGGTTCGGCTAATATTTTCTTTTTGCCGCACTCCAATATGGGAGCCGAAGATTTTGCGTATTTCTCTGAAAAAATACCAGCAGTTTTCACGTGGATCGGGGCCGGCAACAAAGAAAAAGGGTTCACTAATTTTCTGCACAATCCCAGATTCAATTTCGACGAAAATGCGTTAATGATTGGAACAACGCTGCTTTGTAAGGCCGCATGTGAAATGAAGTGACAAATACGGCATTTTTAGGTAAATATAATAGGGGGCATATATTGCTTTTGACATGGCCTCTATTACATAGCGATTACTGAAAAAAATCTAAAAAATCTGATATACAAACCATCTTGCCTGATTTTAGCCGTCCAGATCCAAATCGGCGAAAATCAGGCTTGTTACTAGTTGAAACAAAAGAACTGAGCTATTTCAGCAGCCCTTTCGGGAGGTAGCGTAAGCGTCAGACCATCCTTACCTGTCCGGAATAATATTCATATACATTTTACCCTATTGCAGACAGACCCCCTGGTTTCCGTTTATTTATGCGTCTTCTCTATATAATCAGCGGCAATATTGTTTTGTCACGGGTACAGTGACGGAGGCACCCCGGATCTATACCGAGTATCCAAAAATCTGCTGACCAATATTGTGCTCGATGCATTATATATTTACAATTTAGTGACTGCCTGGAAAGGTTCCATTTTAGTCTCTGTATATTTTCATGCTGATTCAGTGCAAATAATACTTGCATATCTTACAATGGATGTAATATATCCGTACGCGGAGGTGTGAATATATGCTGGTTGCCGTAATAGATGGACAGGGTGGCGGTATAGGCAGGTCCATCATTGAAAAATTAAGAAATGAATTCACTGATGATATCAAAATAATTGCATTGGGGACAAACTCACTGGCTACTTCTTTCATGATAAAAGCAGGGGCAAACGAAGGCGCTACAGGAGAAAATGCTATCGTGTACAATGCCGGCAGAGTCGATGTCATTATGGGTGTAGTTGGAATAATAGCTGTAAATTCAATGCTTGGCGAACTTACCCCATTAATGGCAAAAGCCATTGCTGAAAGCCCTGCAAGGAAAATACTTGTGCCCTTGAACAGGTGTAATGTTGAAATTGTTGGTATAGATAAAAGCGAATCACTGCCGCATTTGATAGACAAGGCAGCCCTGGCTGTAAAAGAATATATGAACCTTAATTGTAACTTATAAATAATTACATGAATAAAACTCATAAAAAATATAATCGGGATAAATTTTAAACACTGAACTTCCGCGCCATGGGCTTGCTTATCGTTTGGTTATTGGCTGTTTTTATATTATTCTGCTGCAGAAAGATATGCTATAATTCTCCTCAATAGGGGCCAAGAAGGCTTCAGGGCATTAGAATCAGGAATTAAAGTAATTTCTTACTTTGGGATGAACCCAAAAAGAGCTGCTGAAATGGCTCTTTTTGGGTTTTTTGTTTATCTAAAAGGTGGTGAATATTTATTTACTGACGGAAGCCTATTCAAATTTAAATTATCAATTAATTATTAGTTCTTCACAGGATGATGTGTAAACTGCAAATATTGATCTGGAATGGAGGAAAAAATATGGCGTGTTTTATTGTCCCTCTGGGAGAGGTTATAGTAACAACTGCTATACAGAAATTAGTTGAGAAAAAAGAGGCTAAAGCTAAGCTGGAAGGCATACCTATGACAGGATTGAGCTGGAGCCGTAAATTGAGCTGGCTGAACAAATTATTATGGGGAGGGATTCTCCTGCTGGCTTTTGAACATTTATGGCATGGTGAAATTGCACCTTGGCCGCTCTTTTTGACAGCAATGAACAACCCTGCTGATATAGAGCCGATGCTGCATGAAATGGCGACGATCGGCACGGGAATGGCAATATTCGTAACAATTGTATGGTTAGTGATTATTTCTATTGCTGATCAAAAAATTGCGGCTCTCCATCCCTGCGATGCTAAAAAATAAAGATTGACGGAGGGTGAAAAATGTACTTTATTATGACCGCTTTTGCTGCCGTAACTGCAACTATTGTATGGTATGTCAATGCCCCCGAAGACAAATATAAGCTTGGCCTGCTAAGTTTTATATTTTGGGGAGCAACACTTATGTGGTTTGTTGACCATGTAATGGCATATCGGACAGAAGGAGGGGAATTTTTCGAAATAACGCTGGATGCGGCATTACTTGGAGTTTCAGTTATTCTGCTGGGACTTTTAGCATGGATAATAGCGTTATTGATCAGCGATCCAAAAGGAGTTTTTTCTAAACTTCTTAAAGACGCATAAAACAGCGGTACCCCAAAAACTTATACCCCACGATCTTCTGTTGATGACATATAAAATCACCCTCAGGCAGAGCAAAGCGCACCTGAGGGTGATGGGTCCGCTTGTGGATTATATTTGTGTTTCTCATATATCTGCCCATTTATAATGCCTGTTTTGTTTGCAAATTCCGTCCTTCATCACTGTTTACCTGAAGACAACTGTGATCGACAAGGGGCAGGTCGGTCCGTGATTCAAGTTAGATTTTGGCTGAGAACAGAGGGGGCAGGCATTCTTAATAAACCCTGATGACGATCAGGTTTTTATCGACATTGTCCGTAGAGTCTGCCTCGTAGTAAGGAACGGGACCAGTCTTCTGCTGACCGACATACTCCGTATAACTGCTTCTGAACAGCGGTACGCTTTGGGCCATTGATTCCAGTGCCTGCTTGGTCTTGATCGATTTATCTCCGACCCAAACGGCAACGAAGAGAAGTTTCCCGATTTTTGAGGAATAGCCGCCGCTGCCAGGCCCCATAATATAAAGACTGTATCCCTTCTTAACGTTGGAATCGAAAGAACTGGTTGTGATTCCTTCTGAATTGATTCCCGACAATTTGTATTTGGAAAGATCCATATCGACATAGGGTTGGAGAACAGTTACGCTCAACAAGGACCAGCCGGCAGTGCCCCTCGTTTCAGGAACCCCGCCCCTGTTCATGCAGTAGACAATTGCCGCGGATTTCAGGTTGCGCAAATCGCTTACAACTTTGGTAGCTTCCGCCTTGGCTCGCACGTTTTCCATCGTAATTAGAAATGCTCCCGCAAGAATCCCAATGATGATAATGGCAATCAGTACCTCTACAAGAGTAAATGCTTTCTTATGAAATGTTTGTTTGGTCATTGCCGGCCTCCTTGTTGAAATCGAAAGACAAAGGCTACACACATATTCCATTCTGTTACGGTATGTGCGGCGTTATGAATTCCTGTTGCAAGGCATAGTTACTGCACTTTTCTCTGAATTTACCGCTCTGGAATATTGATCCGTTATAACTTCTTATTACATGTTTGACCTTGTCTTATATTTCGTCCGCATTGGAAAAAGGATAAGGTCCGTACAGAAAAGACAGAACCTGACTGTAATTGAATAGTAGGATTATACTAAAGATTTTAATAAAGCACTAATCAATTCTCGAAAAACCTAAACAACATAACCCTCTGATAGATAAGGCCATGTACAGATGGTTAGAGGCACAGGGAATTTGGCAGAAATTTCATCCGCCGTGGCCAATTGGAGCATATTGGAGATAACAGCAACGCAGTTTTTTTGTTTTTGAAGCATACTATGCAATTGGTATAGAGAACAGATGATGACGACGCAAGAGATTGCCGGGAGAAGCCGCCGGGGAATTTACAGCTTTTCAGGCTACGGTGAATTTGCGACATAGATACGTCGCGGAGAATTAAAGCTTTGTGATTTAGGGGCCAAATCACCGCGGAAGGGTTCTTTCAGCAAATTTTCCGCAACGCAAAACGTTGCAAATTCACTGCGGTGGTTTGCTCCGCAATTCCCCAGTGTATTTGGGATTTAGATCGAGCGATAACGACGCAATGCGCAGTGGAGCCTCACGAAGACGTATATCAATACGTCGAAGTGAGGCTCCACAAGCCTTGCTAAGTTAGCGCTGCTATAAATCCCAATTGCCGCAGTTACCAATCAGATCGACGGCCTCTTCTCTGGGAACAGGTCTGCTGAAGAAGTAGCCCTGGATGGTATCACAATCAGCACCCACAAGATAATCCCTCTGGGCCTCGACCTCCACCCCTTCAGCTATAACTTTGAG
>JALOBM010000096.1 GCA_023228285.1 Candidatus Cloacimonadota bacterium
CCACCCACGGACATACAGCTCCTGAACTTATTGCAGAACGCGCAGATGCGGCAAAAGACAACATGGGACTGACTTCTTTCAAAGGTGCAAAGGTAAGAAAGAGTGACGTGATCGTTGCAAAAAATTATCTTAATAAAGAGGAAATGGCCTTTCTTAACCGCATTGTCTCAATGTATCTTGATCATGCTGAACTGATGGCGAAAAGACAAATGCCGATGTACATGCGTGACTGGGAGAAAAAGCTTGGGGAATTTTTAGAATTCAATGAAAGAGAAGTGCTGAATAATCCTGGCAGGGTAAGCCGGGAAGTTGCCGATGCGCTTGCCCTTGAAGAGTATCGCAAATTCGATGAGCAGAGAAGAATGATCACTTCAGACTTTGATGAACTGCATGATGAAGTTAAAAAATTAAAGGCTTATGATTGAACCCGCACTCTACACATTTAGCCCTTATGTCAATCATGCAGCTCTGACCACGTGTATTTTCCTTTTAGCACGAAAAGGCAAGTTCGATAGATGGTAATCAACACGAAAAAGCAAGTTTATGGAAGGCCATAGCTGTCTACTTTTTTTCTTTGCCTTGCTTTCATATCCCAGATTGCAAAACCGGGGTTTCAGGTTTGCAAAAAACAGCAAGCAGAAAATTTGTAGTCGCTAAAGGTCGAATGGGGAAAAGGTTGAAGATATCAGGGAATTCCGTTTTTTTGAATAATGCATGTCTGACTATACTATTGCCGCTTGGTTCTTCATCAAAAAATTGGCCATACAGAGTGGTCAAAGTCGTCTTTGTTCTTTCCTGAGATCACCCAGATCGCTTTTGCGCTTTTACGTGGTAAGCTGATCTGCCCATTTTTAGCCATGTTAATGATGTCAATGATTCGCAGACAATTTATGTCGTTCATGCCCGTGTTGAGCAGCTTATCGATAATCGGTTGTAAATCGCACTCATCCGTAGCGAATATCGGGATATCTTTGACCTTTGCGTATGCCAGTGAGCACGTCTCGCCCTTGTTCTTGTTAGGCTTTCGAGGGTCGATCATCACAGCCGCTAATTTATTATAAGTCATGTCATAAACGGTTCTTTCCTTCGGATCAAGTCCTGTTTCGTTCACGATGAAAACCGTACCCTGCGACACCAAATTCACCAATTGCTTATGCGCACTCATCGGATTCCTTACTTCACCAAATGCGTGAGAATGCATGTAAATCTTCTTTGCTACGATAGGAAGAACTTCCAGAAGAAAATGGTACTTATCACTGCTGCCTAGCTTGATGCACAAATCGGCGTCAATGATCATTTGTTCCAGCATGCTCATCCCTCCATGATGTCATCAAGTTCATTATCGCTTGGAGGAATAAAACCCTGTGGCTTTGTTATGCCGACGTCACTTGGTTCTAGATTGCTCATGGAAAGTAAATACTGCAACTTTTCGTAGGAGATCCTTTTCTTCTCGTAAGTAGCCAAAGCTAGTTCTACAAGATTATCTATGGCTATTCTGTTATCGGCTTCAGGAACTGTAAAAGAATATCTCCTGCGCAACTGCTCTATGCTGCTTTCGGTTATTGCCAGATACTGTTCGCACTCATCCCGAGTTATAGCTTGTATCTCGTGTAGCCGTTTCACCATCGTCTTATAGGGCACGGTAAACAATGAGGCAAGTTGGAGAATGTCTTTCACACTGATCTTATGCGGCGTTATCGTATATATGCGCATCTCCTGCCGAAGCATGTTCTCATCGACCAAGAATTCTGCCGCAAAGCGATTTGCTTTCAGCTCAGAAACGTCCAGTTGGGTACCATGCTCGTCGGTTTCTGCAAGGATCGACCCTGGTATAGTTTCGGCCTTTTTATCAAACCAGATATGATACAACTCATGTGCTGCTGCAAACACCTGTGCGTCAACCGGAATAGAAGTGTTGATTGCGACAAACGGTTTTTCAGCAAGAACATCACTATCCATACCCCACATATAAGTTATACCCCACGGTCCCAACTTACCTAGCGGATAATAGAATACACGCGCATGCAGACTCAATATTGAAAATATCTGAGTCCCGATCACATCCTGTGTTTTTCTGCATTCAGCCAATTTTGCGAGGGCTTGTCGTTGAATATCGGTTATCTCATCGCTGGAAAGTCGAACGATTTGCTTTGTCTCACTCATTAACCAGTTCCTCCAGCAAATAGATCTGATCGATCGCGTTTCTAAGAAGCTCAACTTTTGCGCGAGTTTCATCATCTTTGATCATGCCCATAAAAGCACAACCAAAATCACTGCTGATCGTATTATTATTTACGGTAAGCAGGAAGTCAGTTGTGCTGTCAAGAATAGACGCGATCTGCGAAAGTTCTGTCACATTAATGGCTTTATTTCCTTTGATTATTTTACTCATAACTTGTTTTGAGATACCGAGCCTGTTGGCTAGGTTTTGCTGCGTCATCCCGCGTTGCTCCATTACCATGGAGATGTTCTTACCGACCTCTGTATAATTATTAGCATACATGGATTCCACCCCCTGGAAATAGTGTTCCTGCTCTCAATTGCATTATATGCAAGTTGACCAAAATAGTCAATAAATCATTTACTTGTTTCAAGTGTTGGTCATTATGTTGTTGACCATCCCAAGTTTACGAGAAAAACACTCATGGAAAATTTCCGACAACAGCGGCCGCGGTTAATTGGCCCATATGTCCTGAATTACCCGCCTGACAGAGTCAGGCAAATTCCCCGCGGATGCACTCTCCGCCTGCCCTTACCAACCGCTTGCCACCGACTGCTTGCCCGCGCTTGCCAATTGCTTGCCCGCTCTTCCATATTTTCCGGCAAAATCATTTCCCTGACTCTCGAAAGCAGTTCAACGGATCAAAACAGCCCTTTGAAATTCCGGGGATTTTTAGCTTGCGACAAACATTTTATCCAATAGGAATTCCTGTCTATAGCTGATTTTATTGTTTTTACGGACAATACGTTTTGGATAAATCTACTGCAGCAATTATAAAATTATCCATACTTATCCATACTTTATCTGCTGAAACACGGCAAGACAGAGCCGACGGCGCTAAGGCTTAGAGCTACTCGCGCGATCCAATAGAGCCGGCCTGCGCGCTGCATAGAGCCACCTTCCTAAAACTCCTGTAAGGTTCAAAATACGGCTGACTGGATCGAAAGGCTTATACACTCACAGACCAAGGATCACCAGGACTTCTTCTATCTTTTTTCTCAATGGGGCGTCCACCTTCATGGCTGCTTCAAATCTTCTTCTCGCCTGAGTCACGCCGGAATCAGACAACCGGTAAAGGCATCCGATCTCCCTCAGCTTTGCCGCGCTGTAACGGTGGCATAAATATATTCCGGCAAATCGCGCAGTTCTTTTGTCATCCGGAAAGATTTCCAGGGCTGCCTCTTGGATCATTTTCGGATCCGTTTTTTCTTTAAGTTCCGTCAACGCAGGAAGATCCCTGTCCAAAGTCCTTCCATCAAGCTCGTTCTCTTTGATGCGGCGAACAAAATCTTCGCTCCCCAATATGGTCGAAGCTACTACTCCTGCAAGCGGGTCAATGTAGCCTCCGTTGACCTTTTCTATTACATAATTTCTGTAGTCCCTGCGAGACTGTGTGGGGTCCGTGCCAAAATATCCGAGAATGAATCCTGTTTTGAGCCAGGACGGAGAACTTCTCTCTGTGTAATAACTGTAACTTGACCAGCGATACTCTTCCGGAGACCTGACCATTCCCGCTCTGACCGGATTCAGATGGATGTAGCGTGAAAGCTCTGTAGCGTAGGCATCGGCTTCAACCAGGATAGCTTTGTAGCGTCCCTGCAAAAGGTGTCCCGTTCGTTTTCTTTTGATATTAAAAAAGTTGGTGTAGGAACTGTTGATGTATTTCATTATCTGAGAGAGATTACCCTGCGGGGTCTCGATCATCAAGTGATAATGGTTCGACATAAGGCAATATGCGTGAACGACAGCTTCGTATTTTTCTTGAGCGGATGCAAGGTAAGAAAGGAACATTTCACGATCGGTGTTACTTTTGAAAATATCCTTCCGCTCATTTCCCCTTGAGGTAACATGATAAAAAGCTCCGGGATATTCTATCCGCAAAGGCCTCGCCATGTTTTTGCCTCCTTGATCGCTGTTTTTTCAAACAATAAACAGCCTCAATTTTTATGGAAACAGGGCATTATGTCAAATGTGTAGGTCTGACCCCAATTGTTTTCCAAATCATATTTTTCCAAGGTTAGCAAACTTCTGTCAATTATCCACATTTTGTCAAATGTGTAGGTCTGACCCCACTGGTTTCCCCACTCTAAACATTTAGCCCTTATGTCAATCATGCAGATCTGACCCGTGCATTTTATAAAGACATTGTATTGACATTGTCTTTATAATTGCTATAATACTTAAATAAGAAACAAAAAGGAGTGACGTAAATGCCCCAGGTACTTGTAAACATCCGTATGGATGAGGTGCTCAAAAAAGACATGGAAAAGACATGTCAGGAGCTTGGTATGAATATGACCACGGCCTTTACTGTCTTTGCTAAAAAAATGAGCAGGGAGAAAAGAATTCCTTTTGAAGTCTCCATAGATCCCTTCTACTCTGACTGCAACATGGCGCGCATAAAAGAATCCATAGCACAGCTGAACGAAGGGCATACAGTAACCAAAACAATGGAGGAACTAGAGGTCCTGGCCGGTGCGTAAACTTACCTTCACACTTTACGCATGGGAAGACTATCTCTACTGGCAGATCCAGGATAAAAAAACCTTAAAACGAATCAATACGCTGCTTAAAGATATCGACCGGAACGGTAGTGAAGGCATAGGCAAGCCCGAGCCTTTAAAAGACTGTGATGGCTGCTGGAGTCGTCGCATTGATGACGTAAATCGTCTCGTATACAGGTTATCTGATTATGAGATAGAAATAATTCAGTGCAAAGGTCATTACACCGATTGAAATGTAAACAGCCCTGAGGCTGCAAATCCCCCACGGATGCACTCTCCGCCCGCCTTAACCACCGCTTGCCAACTGCTTGCCTACGCTTGCCAATTGCTTGCGGCCGGTGCTCTCCCCGGCCGCTTTTACTACCATTGGGACTTTGCGATAATACGCAAATGATCCCCTTTGTAACGACAGGGACCGAACTCTACCGTCGGCCCCTGTTTTTCTTTCCCGGCAAAATCATTTTCACTGTCTTTCGAAAACAATTCCAAGGGGCAAAGCAGCCATGTCGCAATTCTGGGGTTTTTAGCTTACAAGAAACAGTCTGACCCCATTGGTTTTCTTTTGTAACGACAGGGACCGATCTCTTCCATCGGCCCCTGTTTTTTTCTTTCCCGGCAAAAGCCTTTCCCTGTCTTTGAAAGCGATTCTACGGATCGAAAACAAGAAGGCTCTTTTGTAATTTCGGGGATTTTTAGCCTGCAGCCTATGTCAAATGTGTAGGTCTGACCCCAATCGCATTTCTCTATTTAACCTTATCAATTTCCTTTGCAGTCTTCACAGTTACAACTTTTTTACCTGTAGTCTCTTCGAGTTGCTTCTTAGCTGCATTAGCTACCAGTCCACCTTGCTGAGCCACAATTTTATTTTCTTCAAACGTATCAGGCTGCTTTTCCTTAGAAATTTCAGTTGTTGATGCTTCAGCTAGCATATTTAGAACCAGCTCAAGGTTGGTCATATTATCTCGTAGATTTTCTTTTTTCAAACCTTTGAGATTCTTATATTCCTTTGTGCTTAATCCTGCCCACGCTTTTGTAATCTCATCAGTCAAGATTGCATATTCAACGCCCTTTTGCACTCCTCGACTATCCCATTCATCCGTTAGTTCTTTTCTGACTTCTATTGTTTTTATCCTTTGGTCAATCCATTCTTTTGAATAGCCTTTCCTCAGATATGTTTCTAGGGCACGTTCTATGGCAAGCTCTGGATCAGCAGTTTCCTCTATTCTTTCACTGCCGACCTTCGCAAGCCACATTTTAAACGGCTCCGCTTTGGGTGATGGTATCGATTGGATGAGCCTTAAAATTTCCTCGGTATCCGCAATATCAGTCAAACGCATTTTTCCATCTTCAGCTTTCATTTTCAACTGGCTACAATTTGTAGCCAGTTGACTTCCTTCAGCTTTCAATCTTGTTTTAAGCACACTCCAGTATTTCCTTGGGTTATCGCTTTCACTAAGAACACCCACAACGTCGATAATCGAAAAAAACCATTTTTCTAGATCTTCATCCCATAAAACACGAACTCTTTTATCTTCAAATAGTTTAATTGCAGTCTCCTTATCCATAGCGCACCTCCAACGAATATTTCATCACCGAATAGTTGCCTTTTCAAAACGCTTCAATTCATTATTTACATTTCAGATACTCATTTTTAATGGCAAACAGTGCACATGATTCAGAATGTTCTCTAAAAATTCTATCGCATATCTTCTTTTTAATATGCCATGATGCTTTTGATTATAGAGGAAACTTCAGTTGGTTCGGACCTACATAATTCACAAATCCAGAATTCCCTGGATATCTTCAACCTTTTTTCCACTTGATCTTCTGGTTGCCTGGATAAAATCAGAATCCGACAGAAGGGACGGGACTCGGATGACAGGAATAAATTCCCACAAGCCTTGCCTGCCTCCTGTTGTCAACTCAAAAAGACATTCAGGGAGATCTCGGCGGCATAGGCGTCAGCCTCCAGCAAGATCGCATTAAAGATCTGGTCCTGTTTTCACCCCATTGATCGCTGTCTGCTTGCATCATAGTCCAACCCTATTTTTCAGAGAGTTAGCCAATCTGTCAATTGTGTAGGTCTGACCCCTCTGGTGTTCCCTGGTGCATTTGTAGAACCTGAGACCCGGACCCAT
>JALOBM010000002.1:0-77472 GCA_023228285.1 Candidatus Cloacimonadota bacterium
GCCGGAAACAAAATGAGTAAGGGCACGATCTCTTGACCGTGCCCACGTTCTCATTTTGGCAGATGCCTAAGAAAACCCATATAATACAAGGCTTTAAGACATCCTATAGTCATTTGATACTATTTCATCAGCATCATTTTGCGAGTTTCGCTGTGATTGTCTGTGCTGAGGCGATAGAAATACAGACCACTGGTAACGTTGTTGCCACGTGAATCTGTACCGTTCCATACCACAGTGTTCTTTCCGCGGGTGGCTGTTCCGTTATACAGAGTATTAACAAGCTGACCCTTCACGTTGAACACATCCAGTCTGGCGTTGCCATTCTTGGGCATATCGAAACTGATGGTTGTTTCCGGATTGAAGGGGTTCGGATAGTTTTGATTCAGGATATTGCTTACCACAGGTACGACAGGATCATTGCTGTCGCTACCGGGGAATACGATATCTAGTTCCATAAACATCACTGTTCCGCCATCATTGGCTGGGAAGATGTCAGGTTCGATGGGATAAGCTCCCCATGTGTTGTCATCCAGGAACATAAATCCAACTCTGCCAATGGGATCGCCAGTTTCTGTCTGTCCCATATACTTCACTTTGTCGGCGGGGTATACCCACATAGGGATCATTCCAGCCAATTCCGGAGTATCCACAGCATTCAGGCGCATAGGATCACTCCAGGTAGTTCCGTTATCTTTGGAAGTAACGATCATGATTTCTGGACCTGTGGTATAGGGGACATCCTCAGGATAATCTTCGGGCCAGTTGAATCCATTTCTAGCTCTTTGAGAATCTTGCCACACCATAACCATCATACCTTGTTCGTTTACCTCGGTAAGCTTCTGATTATTGTAATGGAAATCCATATTACCGGCAGCATCGGAGTGTAAGTCTGCATCCATATGCGGTAATGGCATGTTGACTTCAATAGTCGGGTGATACGTATCATCGGATTCCTGGTACACAATCTCATCTACTTCACCGAAAGGAGCTTCAATATCCCAAGGTATATAGTGTTCATTGAAAGTATCACCAACTGGAAGTTTGGGGAATATATCCTGAATAAGGAATTCCTGAGTGTTGGTATCATACACGATATTCTTTAGGTTCTGCATGTAGGGGTAGTAAGTAAGTTCTATGGTGCTTAACGCAAAAAGGCCAGGAGAGTGAATGCGTCCCAGATTGTCGATCACTGCATTCTGGTGGCTGGAATTGAAGCTGAAGAACAATTCGCCATCAGCATAAGGAAGATTCGTTTCGGAATTGATAAAATAACCTTCATTATTTGGCGGAACGGGAGGATTCCACGCATTCATTCTACCCATAGCACTCACTCTGGTCCAAGTTCCTTGTCCATAATTCGGGCAAATGAAGACATCCATATCCGGTTCCATGATTATAGAGCCATCTGTTGCACGAGCAATGTGATGTCCATAATAATAGATATTTCCCAAATTATCTACTGCAAGAGTATAGTTTGGACGACGGAAGTTGAGCTCATCGGTATTCCATGCGTCCAATTCCGGGATGGTAATATAAGTCCAGGTCAGGTTGTTGCCCATCATCATACCTTCAGTAGTAAAATCGGCATAACCAATGATGCAGTTTTCACTGGGATCTCCATTTAATGCATGGGAAATAGAGTTTCTTGCCAGCACATATACTCTTCTCATATTGGCATTGGGAGATGGACCGATTTTGATGGTCGGCCAGATGAATTCATTGTCGTCAGTCACTCCGACTTCCAGCGGGTTGTTCATTACGGGAATAATGGTATTCCAGGAGCCCGGTGCGTTTCCAATAAATGAATCCCATACAAACTGGACCTCAAGCTCTGTGTCTGTGTCATGATTAGCATGCCAGGCGTACATCGGAATTCCGCTAATAGGATCAACGCCCAAGGTTGGGTATCCTTCATGGTTTGTAGTATTTGAAATCTCATTTGTCTGAACTGTACCATCTGCAGCTATGTGTGCCCAGAATACACGACGTGTAGACTCTAATGTCACTTTCCCGTGGTAAGTAAGGAAATATCCACCACCGGCTTCATCCGGGATTACCTGAATGGGAAGATGATTGTAAGCACCGATCTGGTAGTCGTAGTAGTTATCAATTATCTCGATAGGAGGGGTAGCCATAGTATACGTGGGTACCTCATCACGACTGGGAGCGGTAATCTTCTGAACTATTGGGGTGTAAACAGGCTTCTTCGTATTATCGGGTTTCGCGGGATTTGCAAAGACTGCTCCGATAATAAAAGAGAAGCATAAGGTTAGTAACAGGACTTTTTTCATTGTTCCTCCAGTAATTATTCTCATTATTCTAGTATCTCATCTTGAGTGAAACGCGATGAGCGCTCTTTATCATGGATTCTGCCAGGGGGCCCATATCTGTATAGGCATAGTCGATATTGAAGATTCCAATACTTGTGGGAACTTGCCAACCGGCACCTGCACTAAAGCCCGCAGCATCGTAGTTAATCTGGTAACCAGCTCTCAGGAATAGATTACCCAGTTTATACTCGGTTCCCAAGTTCCAAGTTTCCAAACGGTCAATTACGTTATCCAATTGCACCGAAGCAATCCAATATCCGGTGTCATTTCGCATCAGATCCCCAGATACGCCCAATGAAAAGTGCATCGGGATCTTACTCTCCAGTTCGGGTCCGTCTTCGTCTATATCTCCATCACCATCATTATCGATCAAATCAAATGGATCTTCGTCCGTAGAACCATCACCATCATCATCTACAGTGTAACGGATATCTGGTCCGAAGTTCTTTAATGCCATGCCAATCTTTATGTTTTTCCATCCCGTATTGTACATGGAACCCATATCCAGAGCATAGCTGTTTACATCGTATTCGTAGAGATTTTCGCGTAAGTACTTCACTCCCACGCCAGCAGAGAATTTATCGGTAAACTGCTGTCCGTAGGTTAACCCCATAGCAATGCTGCTATTGGTAAAATACTCTCCAGTAGGACCGAAGGTTTCTTCTTCCGTAACTTCAAGTTTGTCCATATGCAATACCGATCCATACACCGCAAAAGTAGATACTCCGTTGGTATATGTAGCTGCTGCAAATTCGTGCATGATGTCGGCTACCCAGTTGGTATGAGACACAAACACCTGGTTTTGGAACGCTGGAGCCAATCCGGCAGGATTCCAAAACACGGAAGAGATATCGTCACTTACCGCTGTGTAAGCTTCACCCATGCCAATGGCTCGAGCATCGACACCTAGCTTTAGAAACTGCATGCCAACCGTGCCAACTTTACCAAAAGGTTTTGCTTGAATACATACTGGCAATAGCATAACGGCGAGAGCGAGGATCAGGATATTATTCTTTTTCACAGTTCCTCCCTATTTGATAATGACAAACTTGCCGACTTTTATTTTGTTGGTGTCTTTATTCTCGACACTGAACAGATACACGCCAGGGGCGATGATCTGGTTATGTTTGGACAGCAAATCCCAATCATGCATACCACTTGCGGCAATACCTTGGGTAGTAGCTCTGGATATCGTAACCACATCGGTAATCGGAGGACCATCATGATGAAGGGTTTCCACCAAGTCTCCCGCCAGAGTATAGATGCGAATTGTGCAACGGTTGGGAAGGTTTACGAACCACAAACGGCGGCTCTTATCTCCCTTTTCGTCGTTTTCACGGCGTCCGTCGAACTTGCTGCGACCAATGTAGGGGTTGGGTATCACCATAATGTCATTCATATTGTCTCGAGCCAGCGTGCCTGGGAAAACAACCTTCATGTTTGCATCTGCGTCACGTCCGGTTTCCAGAAAACTTAAATTCTGTTCTGGAATACCACGGTCGTATGCAGTAAGTGCTACATAATATTCGATACCACGAGGAGGGTTATTGATGGAAGCCCTATAGAATCTGCGTGCAAGACGCTCTTCCTTGAGGCTGTTCAATTGATCAGGCGTAGGATCGGCTTCTCCACTCGGGAAGGCAAAGCCTTTCAATGGGATTACCTTTGAATCGAAAAGAGCATCGAATAGTCCAGGACGATTGATTTCATTCAGATACGGATGCATAAACAATCTTGCCTGTAGCACCTTGATTTCCTGATCGGAAAGCATTGAGTTATTTTGGGCAATCTCATCTGCAGCGCTCTGAATCTCAGTTGTCCAGTCCTTGTCGGGATCGTATAAGGGCCAGCCATAGAATATGGGACCATTAGGCTCGAAAGCATAGTATTGGTCATATTTGGTGAATTTGTTGTATTCTTCCAAACTGGCTTGCCATCCGCGATCACTCATAACAGGTGAATCTGAGGGATTGGGCAGACCTGTATCTATGCCGGTGTAGCCACCATAATCCTTACGCAGACTGTCATTGGCGGCGTAGCGGTTTACATCATAGTCATCTTCATCCAAATCAGTATCAACTTTATCCCAGCGGCGAATTTGTTCCCAGTCTTCTCTACTTCCGCTTCCAGAACGACCCCATAAGCTATAACCCTGGAAGTCGTGTCTTAAGCGGAATCCAGTAAAGGGATTCACTAATGCGTTGTTTTTGAACTCATACCCATCGGAAAATCTATGTTCCTCTGGCCAGTAATCCGGCCAGATTCCAGCAGCCATTTCTGCTGTAGGATAGCTATCAATATCGGTAATAGCATCCTCGTAATCTGGGTTTTGCCAACCAATTTCGGCTGTGGGTACGTTCATGAAATCATAGGAGAATTCTGAACGATTATCCCAATAAACATCCAGTGCATTTCCGGAATCGGTGTGCACTATTTCCGCCAGCATGTTGGGAATTGTGGGAGGTTCAGGGGGATTATAGTGAGAGATAGTATCAGGTTGAGTAACAGTGATCAGATCCTGAGCGTTTCCATAAATGATTTTCGCCCAAGATGCAGTGGATTTCAGTTCTTCCTTATTATCACCCGGAAATACTGCAACCACGATCTTCATGGTTTTACCAGGAGCAAGATCCCAACGTTTATAATAATTGCCATACTCATCTTGTTCGTTATATTCCGGGGTTCCCGGTCTGGCACCATAGAATGCAAACAGGAAACGGGTATCGTTCGGGCTGGGTTGCTCCCATTCCATCACATCCTCATCTTCGGCTCGAAGCGGAGTGTATTTACTGGTGTCCGGATTCTTTCCGGTAAGCAGCCAATACTTCTGATTCGAAGTTTTGATGGTAGGACCCACATTACGTGGATCTGAATCATCAGGACCGTTGCCCACTCTCCAATACCAGCAGTGGAATTGTAGCTTATCCGGATCAGGGGTGCATACGCGAGCGCCCACCAGACCAGGGCTAAGACCGCGATCAAAATCTGCATCATAGGTATAGGCAAATTCGTAACCCTTACCCTTCACATATCCGGATTTATCGTCAGAAGCTTTATCAGAGCCATAAGTATTGGGACCAACGTCTGCATCGAAGTAGATACCCATGGCGCAGTCATATAATGAGTCTGCCTGGTTCATGTTAGTGATATTGAACTCGATATACACCAAGTTTTTAATATAATCGTAGCTCCATTGATAACTCATTTGGCGCACTCTTACATTTAACGGATAGTGTGTATTACTTCCCTTCCGACTACCATAATCCCGATCGACATTTGTAATGCCCAAGGGGCAGTAATCGTAATAGTAGCCAATGAAATCTTGTTCCGATATGGGAGCGCCATCCTCATCAATACGTCCGTCGAAGTCATCATCATAAGGTTTGGAATAGGTGAAGGTCTTTTCCCCGTGCTGTTGAGAGGGATCCTCAAGATCCATGAATCCCAGCGGGAACCAAATCTCATAATTCTCCGGTTTATCCAAAACAATAAAGTCGTTTGAGGACATATCACTAAGGTAAGATCCTCCAAACGCACTAAATGCTTCTGGCAATTCACTGCTTGCCCGGAAGGGGAAAGTATAACCGGGGAAATCTTCATCTATCAATCCGTCTCCGTCGTCATCAATACCGCGTTTCTGACTACGTACAGATGCGGTAGCGATAGCATCATATCGATTATACAATTCATAGTTTGGATGGGAAACAATAAGTGGATTGTATGCCGGTAAAAACTCATAAAGGTCATCATCACCATCGAATCCCACCGTGACTAGTGTATCCAACAAGGGGGTCAAGGTGTTGTTCCACAGTTCACTGCCTTCATAAGTATAATCATCCTTTGAACTCGGAGGATACTGCAACCAATACAATTTCCTTCCGGAGGAATCACGTCTTTGTTTCTTGGCTCCGAACCAAAGCGAGGCTTGGTAGAGGTAATCAACACCACTACCGCCGGGATACTCCAAGGAAGGATACTGAGGCACAGCGTCGTCTCCGGATCCAAAGAAACCATAGTTACTCACCCTAAGCCAGATATTACCTACGTTGTGGTAATAGTCCAGATCCAATTTCTTGGTTCCAGTGGATGGTACAGCCTTGTTCGCAAAGACAAAAGTGACCGAAAACAGGGTCATTATCATCAAACAGAACACAAGTTTGTTAAACTTCATTAATCACTCCCGGGTTAATTAAGCTTAAATTCAACCGGAATAATGAGCAGCACATCGACCGGCTGGCCACTACTCTTTCCGGGTTGAAATCTTACTCTACGTACAGCTGCAATGGCAGCTTCGTCCAAGCCGCCCGGTACTGAACGTTTCACGTGTATATTGCGGATAGAGCCGTCTTTTAGCACTTCCACTTCCAATACTACAGTACCTTGAACCCCGTTACGTTTGGCAAACTCCGGATAAACCGGGTTGATGCTTCCGATCACAACCGGAGGATCATCATATGGCACAAAGTTGGCAGGACGTTCGTCAACCTGAGTAAGGCTGGTAGCTGTAGTTGTGGTAAAATTGCCGATCTGTGCGATGGCAGACTCATAGGCTTCCATATCAATTTCTTCTGTTCCCAGCACGTCGCTGATCACCAGTGGGATATCGATATGAACCTCAGTTTCCGGAGGCTCAATCTTCTCTCGTTCTTCCATTGGTATATCCACAAGCTCCATTTGCTGAGTCTTGAAGACCTGTTTGCGCACTTCAATCTTTGGAGTAACCATCATCGCAAAGAGCAACAATGTTACGGAAAGAGCAAACGCTTTACTGAACTGGCTGTTTGCTACGTCTTTCCAATCGGTATATTGTTGTTTCATCTTTGCCTCCTAATTCTGCCGTTGTTGGGCTTCAAAGGCCACTACCAGAGTTTGAGCCTGCTGGAGCTGGCGCATAACATCGGACATTACTCCATATTTAGTATCCCGATCGGTTCTAAAACAAACCACCAATTCGGGATCATCGGCTTTTTTTCTAATCAGAGTGGAAGACACGAACACGTCTTCTGAACTCTCTATACGAGTGGGAATATCGTCGATAAGAATAGTCTCATCCCTCATCACGTAGATGGTAGAAGTATGATTACGCGGAATGCGTTCGATGCTTTCAGCAATTGGCCAGCGATCGCGTTCCACCCAGAATTTCTTCTCCTGAACGAACACCGTGCTGACCATGAAGAAGAGCAACAGCAAAAACGCGATATCAGACATCGAGCCATTGGGAATGGCGACGTCGCGATTTCTTTGTCTTTTCAATTTCGCCATGTCTCTCTCCTAGTTTGTTGATAGCGAGATCTTCTCGATCTTTGCCGCTTTCAGGCGGTCAACCACGCGAATCATGTTTTCGTACGTGGCCTCACGATCGGTGATAACCTTGAAGATCATCTGTTGGTTTATCCTTGCTTTTTGCTGAATCAGGGCATCCAGCTCACCGCTCTCATACACGCGGGGAGCTTCGTTGTTTACAGCAATTCTTCCATCTTCAGTAATCTGCAAACGGGTCATCTCTTTTTCTGTAAGAGTAAGGGTCTGAGCTTGCTCAGTTCCCTCTTCCGCCGCTTGAGGAAGGACTATCTTAATCCCTTCTTTCACGTCAAACTTGGTAGTTGCCATGAAAAAGATGATCAAGAGGAATGCAATGTCGGACATCGACGATGTCGGGATCTCGGCTTTGCTCTTCCTTTTTCGTCCTATTTTCATTTTTATCTCCCTTTGGGCCTTTACAGCATTGCTTCCACAACTTTCTCAGTTGCTTTTTGCATATCGATAACCATTCCATCTACCATTGTTACAAAGATGTTGTTGAAAAACTGCACGGGAATAGCGACGATCAGACCAGCTTGGGTAGTGATAAGAGCAATCTTGATACCACTGGCCACGATTGTAGCGTCCACCGCACGTGCGGCTGCGATAGCATCGAAGGCACTGATCATACCAGACACTGTACCCAAGAAACCCAACATGGGGGCCAGAGTAATGGCGGTTGAAAGCTCCAGAAATCCTTTTTCCAAGTAGCTCATCTCAATCATAGCGGCATTCTCGATGGCTTTCTCTACTGCATCAATACCACCGTCTGCTTTCAAGAGACCGGCATAAATGATTGCTGCCACGGGACCGCGGGTGCCTTTGGCAATCTCGGCTGCTTCTTTGTACTTCTTATCTTTCACAAGAGGAAGAATTTTGTTCAAGAAAGAATTAAGGTTTACCTTGCCATAGATCAAAGCGATGAATTTCCAAACAACATAGGCAATACCATATAGAGCTACGATGAGAATAGGCCACATCGCCCATCCGCCATCTTTAAACCATTTTACCATGCCACTGCCAAATACCAATTCAGCAAAGCTCTCCATACCACTGCTGCTCGCAGCCGCGGCTGTTTCCTCAACTGCTTCCTGGGCAAAAGCCATGCCAGGGATCAACACACTTACCAGAGTGATCAGCAGCACTATGTACGAGAATTTTCTCATTTATGATTCCTCCTTGGAATAATTTAGAAGTTAAACGAAACTCCGAAGGTTACCCCACGGTAGTTGTTTATAAAAGCCGGGTTCTTAATCGACAAGCCGTATGCGTATTCTACTTCAGGGAATACATATTCCAGGATGTCGTCCTCGAGATTTTCACCGTCTTCATATGGTGAGCCGGTACGGGGATACACTCTATTTACGTTTCTGGTTTTGAAGATGTTTTCCACATCTACAAAGAGTCTTATGCTGTTTCCGCCAGGAAGCTGAAAACCCTTTGTAATTCTGGCATTAGCCTGGTTTGTGGAATCCATGCGCTTGCTGTTTGTATCCAGCAGTGAGCTTCCTTCCATACTTTGGGGAGTATAGGGTGCACCGGATACAATGCTCCAATTCAGGTTGGCCGAAAAATCGTCCAACGGCAGGATGTAGTCCGTAAAGGGTACAAAGAATTCCTCACCTCTGCCAATTCTGAAGGTGTAGTTTATGGACGCATTATGGCGCACATCCCAATCCAGCGGAAATTCGCGAAGAGAAGTGTTTTCATCCTGGATCACCGTGTCAGAGTTGTTTCCCTGAGCCCATGCCAGAGAGTAAGCAATACTCCAGGTATTGAAGTTCGAGAGCAACTTTTCCAACTGAATATCTATACCACGGGCTGAGCCATAGTCTTCCGAGATATACTCATACCAGGATACGCTTGCTTCGTCTTCTTTACGCACGCGTTTGGTGCTTACATAGTTGTATAGATTCTTGAAATAAGCAGTCATATCCAAGACATAGTCGTCACTCAACTGATGCGAAAGGCCCACTTCATAAGTAACGGTAATCTGGGGCTCAAGCGTGGGATTTCCCACCGTGATGGTAACATCTGAAAGGTTAGCGTCTTGAGGAGTTTTGGAGGTAAAAATGTACTGCATTTGTGGCAACTGGTTCTGATAATTGTAGGCAAAGCGCAATACATCACGCTCGGTGATAGGGTGAGATACGCCCAAACGAGGAGAAACCATCATCTGAAAACGATCACCTTTTTTGAACTCACGATCCGCAAACAGACCATCATCCTGCAACACTTTATAACTGGTTCCCAGATACCAGAAATCCAGACGCAGTCCAGCGTTCACAATCATTCCTTCCCATTCCATTTTATCCTGCAGATAATATGCCATCTGCCAAGGATTGGCGGAGTAACCATCACGTTTCCCGGCAGCGGATTTAGCGGCATTATAATAATCCAGAGGTTTATAGATAGGCTCAAGATCGCTTAAGGATTCTGGATTCTCGACCTTCGGGTGGATGGTATATAAAGCATCTGGTACAATCCCGTTCTCGATGAAGTTTGTGGCATCCTCTTCGGTAAGAGTATATATGCGATTGAGATACTTCACTCTGCGGTCGTTGTATATGCTCAGAAAGTTTTGGGTTTGGTCCTTTGTGATATCGTGATTAATCAGTTCAAAACCGGTTTTAGCCAGATGAGTCTGATTCACTTGCCATTCAAAGTCCGCACGTAAGTTCATCGTAGCGGTGGTATCGTCGATGAAATCCGTATAGATAGTTCCCGGTGCCCGGAAACCAGGAATGGGCCTTGGTTCTTCCAATGTTGCGATACGATACTTCCATTCAGTTGCTGGCAGGAAACCAAAATCGTGTACACCGTCACCATCGGCATCTATACTTGTATAGCCATATCTTTCGTATGTTACCACATCATCCACATAGTTTGTACCAGGATTATCCGGGTCAACCGTCATATAAAGGAAATTATCCCGATCGATACCGCGCGGACCGTCTTCATAATCTTTTTTATAATAACTGGCCTTTGCCTTGAGGTTCATCGTAGGTGAAAACATGTGGTCGTAGGTAGCGATATATTGTTGCTGCACTACATCTTCGTAACGATAGTGCTGTAAAGCATAACGCCACCAGTAGTATCTGCTATCGCTCAAGGCGGGATTGAAGGGTGTAGAGAAAGATCTGTCTCCACGAACCGCCAAAGTGATCTTCTGAGCAGGGTTGATATCGTATTTTGTTTTCAAGTTTACATTGTAGCTATTGTAGTTACGATTCCCCAGATCGATGCCAAGGAAATCGTCCCGACCTTCATAAGGATCATAGCGGGGGTAATCTGCTTCCAATATGCTTACGCCATCTTCATTCACATATTCCTTGTTCGGATCGGTAACATAGAGGTCCTTATAACGACCATCAAGCCATTCTCCGCCACCGTTAAAGTAAAACGTAAGGCGTTCTTTGAGATCTTGGGAAGCAAAAGGCACTATCGGTCCGCCGATGGCGAATTTCAAGACGTCTGAATTGCGGCCTTCACCTACAAGATGATCTGTATTGTACTCAACTTTTCCTGAGTAGAAATAATCACCATCTTTGGTAACAATGTTTACAACACCGGATTGCGCATTACCAAATTCAGCAGGGAATCCGCCCGTCATAACCTTCATGTCTTTGATGGCGTCTGTGTCCACCGAGAGAGCACTTCCTCCATCCACAGGATCAGAAACGCTCATACCATCAACGGTGAAATTCACTTCGTTTGCCCTTCCACCACGGATATGCAGTTCACCACCGATGTTGGTAACACCAGCTTGTAAGGAGATAATACCGGTAACATCGCTCACAGCCGAATCCGACAGACGATCCATTTCTATCTGACGCGATGATCCGGTGCGGTCGCGTTCTACTCTATCTTGTTCCGCAACTACTGTAACTGAAGGACCTACGATACCTTCACGGTTCATTACGGGGGATAAGTTTGCAGTTTGACCTACTTGGATTCTTACATTCTGATATGTAGTGGTAGCATAGCTGACCAAAGAGAATCGAACCGAGTAGGATCCCGGTGGGATATTGATAATGATAGCCTGACCTTTTGCATTGGTCTGGCCTCCGGTAATGCGCTGAGAGCCTGACATCACCACGACGTTCACAAATTCCAGCGGCTTCCCCTGTCCGTCGCGAACACGCACAGCGAGACGGCCGGTAGTTTGTGCTTCTAGGCATGCTATGCCGACTAGCAACACAATTAGCAGGATCAATGCAGTTTTTCGCATCGATGGACCTCCCTTCATCCTGGCTTATTTACTAATCTGTAATAATTTAGTTTAGGGCTAACCTTAAATAGCAAAAAGGCTACTCCTCTTAAAGCTCGTTTATCTGACTACTAAAAATCAGTCAAGCAGTTTTTTTATCAAGCTTCATTCCACATTTCTTCAGTTAGTTGATAATCTTGATAAAAACACATTTATACTCTTTCCTTGAATATTACTTGGGGACTTTTATCAGACGTCCTTAGTTCTCCCAGAGCAAAAGCTTCACCTTGGGCGAGGACCTCAGAGGCTAAATCTGGACTCATAACGCAGATCATCCCTACCCCCAGATTGAAGGTTTGGCGCATCACGTCCCAGGAGATGTTGCCACCTCTGCGGATGATGTGGTACAGGCTTGGGATATTCTCCTCGCGCAGATCAATCTGCGCTTCCAGATTATTGCAAAGTACACGTTTCAGATTACCGGCGATTCCTCCTCCAGTAATGTGTGCCAATGCTTTTAAGCCGGGATTGTGCAGGAATGGCGATACTTGCTGCAGATAGCTGCGATGCACTTTCAACAGTGCTTCGGCGAGACTGCAGTTCAGTTCGTCCATATAGGAATCCACTTTCAAGCCCATACGCTCAAAAAGCACTTTGCGGGCCAGTGAATAGCCATTTGTGTGTAAACCGGTAGAAGGTAAAGCCACCAGTATATCTCCGGCCTTCATAGTGGATCGGGGTAAGAGGTTATCCTGTTCCACCACACCGACAATGGTTCCAGCCAGATCAAAATCACCCGGCTGATACAGGCCCGGCATTTCTGCCATCTCACCACCGATAAGAGCGCATGAGTTATCCTTGCAGGCTTTTACGAAACCATCTATCAGTAGAGAGATGTTGTCCACCGAGAGCTTGCCCACTCCAATGTAATCCAGAAAGAACAGTGGAGTGGCACCCTGAACCAGGATATCATTCACACAGTGGTTTACCAAGTCTTGCCCAACTGTGTCAAAAATCCCGGCTTGAATCGCCACCAGAAGCTTGGTTCCCACTCCATCGGTGCTGGACACCAGGATCGGTTTATTCCAGGATTCATCGATTCTATACAGGCCACCAAAGCTTCCCAGTTCGCTCAACACATTGGCGTTGAAGGTAGTGCGAACCTTGTCCTTGATCTTCTTCACAGCTCTTTCGCCAGCTTCAATATCGACTCCGGCTTGTTTGTAATCAATGGGTTCTATACGGTCATCCGGCATAAGTTTTCCTTGTATTTGTCGATTGTTTCTCTTGAGATGTCCAGAATCCCGTCAACGCTGAATTCGCTGACATTTAACGCAGCCATCACTGTTGCGTATCTGAGTGCTTCTTTAATAGCTGTCTCCGTGAGATCCAGATGATCCTGAAGACAGGCCATAAAAGCTCCGGCAAATGTGTCGCCTGCCCCAGTGGGATCTTTTACTTCTGGGATTGGGTATGCAGGGGCAAAACAGATATAGTCCTTCGTGATGGCAACGCTGCCGTATTCTCCTCTTTTTACCAGTACCAGCTTTGGCCCCATGTCCAGTATTACTTTTGCAGCGCTGAAAACATTGTTTTCCTTGCTGAAAGCTCTTAGTTCGTCTTCGTTCATAAATACAATCTGTACGCGGGATACTACTTCAGCCAGCTCGTCCGGGCAGCCTTCGATCCAAAAATTCATGGTGTCACAGGCCACGTGATTGTAGGATTGTGTCTTTTCCAAAACCTGCAATTGCAGATTCGGATGTATGTTTGCGAGGAGCAGAGAGTGGCAACTGATGCAACTCTCGGGCAGACGGGGCACAAAATCCGCAAAAACATTAAGCTCTGTAAGTAGTGTTTCCGCCTTATTCAGATCATGATACTCTCCGGTCCAGCGGAAGGTTTTTCCTTTAGCCCGCTCCAAACCATCCAAATCCACACCATGACGCTGTAGCACTTGGATTGCCGATGCAGGATAATCGCTTCCCACCACGCCAATCAGTTTCACATTAGTGAAATATGATGCGGAAATGGAGCCGTACACCGCCGAGCCTCCGATTGCGTCCACCACAGTTCCGGAGGGCGTGCTGATGGTATCCAGTCCGACGGATCCCACTATTACCAGGCTCAAGGATTCTGCTCCATACCACTTGGCTCTGGCATATCCAATCCGGTTTCGACAGAATCACGTTCAGCACTCATGATCATTTGCTGATTTCCGCCCATTCGCTTCAACACAGTCATCGCATAGATCAATGCTACCAATACCAACAGCATGACTATCAGACGAGGCCAGTTGTAGCCCTTTTTACGGCGGCTGCGCCAACGTTCTTCGATCTTATCGTTCAGATCGTTCATGAACTAATCTCCTTGAGAAAATCGCTAAAGCGGTTTACGCCCTTGCTTAGGTTTTCCATACTGTTCGCATAAGAAAAACGCACGGTCCCCGATACTCCAAAAGATCCGCCGTCCACCATCGCTACATGGTGCTTTTCCAACAGCGCATTACAGAATTGAGCAGCGGTATTCATGCCCAAATGGTTGTTTTCCAGATACCAACTGATATCCGGCATTATGTAAAAAGCACCTTGTGGTTTTTTGCACAAGATGTGCGGGATCTTCATCAACATATCATAGAGGTAATCTCTGCGTTTGCTAAATTCCTTGCGCATATTTTCAATGGAATTGTCTTCCTCATTTAAGGCTGTGACGCATGCCTTTTGGGTGATGGAATTCACGCAGGATGTACTATGCTCCTGCACTCTGCCAGCAGCGCCGATAATATGTGTAGGACCTGCGGCATAACCCAATCTCCATCCTGTCATCGCGTATGCCTTGGATACGCCGTTCACGATCACTGTATGATCTTTGGCTTCTGGGCTGATTGAAGCAATTGATATGTGTTCCACATCGTCGTACACCAATCTTTCGTAGATCTCGTCCGAGATAATCAGGATGTTGTTTTTGATGCAGATATCGGCGATTGTTTCCAGTTCCTTGCGGTTATAAACCGCTCCAGTGGGATTGCCCGGTGAATTTAATATCAATACCTTGGCACAGGGGCTGTCCTCAATGGCTTTTTGCAAAGCTTCCGGGCGCATCTTGAATCCCTCGGAGGCTTCGGTGGGGATGTAAACCGGAACTGCATCGGCCATCATAGTTTGATACGGATAAGATACCCAATAAGGCATCGGAATCAACACCTGGTCATGAGTATCGCATGTTGCAATCAATACGTTCAATATAGATGCTTTAGCTCCCGGAGACACTAAAATATCCTTGGGAGTATAGTCCAAACCATTATCGCGTTTTAGCTTGGCGCAAATAGCTTCCCGCAGCTCCATGATTCCAGCATTTGCAGTATAGCGCGTGAAGTTTGCATCAATAGCTTTGTGAGCTGATGCCTTGATGTAATCGGGAGTATTAAAATCCGGCTCTCCCACTCCGAAGTTCACAACATCGATTCCCGCCTGCCTCATCTGCGTAGCCTTGGCTGATAAACTCAAAGTAGGCGAGGGTTTGATCAATTTGGTGCGGTTGGATAGCTTGATGGCCATCTGTTCCCCCTATATCTATTTTAAATTTTTCGCCATCAATAACACAAGAATGGCTGTATTCACTATATCCTCGGCGGAACAGCCGCGAGAAAGATCACATATGGGAGCAGCCAGACCTTGTATGATGGGGCCTATTGCTTCGTAGCCTCCCAATCGCTGAACCAATTTGTAACCGATATTCCCGGCTTGCAGATCCGGAAATACCAAAGTGTTTGCATGCCCCGCTACACTGCTGTCTGGAGCTTTGGACTTCGCTATCTTTGGAACTATTGCCGCATCCAATTGGAGTTCTCCATCATAAGCAAAATCCACTTTTCGGGCATCCAAGATTGACTTTGCTACGCGTACTTTCTCCGCTAGCTCATGATCGGCACTACCCTTTGTGGAGAAAGAGAGCAGCGCCACAAAAGGCTCATCACCCAAGATTGAACGTCGAGTGATTGCAGTGGAGTTGGCAATATCTGCCAATTGTTCAGAATCGGGATTTGGTACTACGGCGCAATCCGCAAATAAATACGTGGGATCACCCGCGCGCGGTGATACCATTATAAAGGTAGAAGATACTGTTTTCAGCCCCGGCATCACGCCCACCACCTGCAAAGCGGCACGCAATACGTCCGCAGTGGTGTTGGCCGCACCAGCCACCATTCCTCCCGCCAGTCCCTTTTTTACCATCATCGCACCAAAATACAGCGGATTCTTCATGGTTTCCAAGGCTTGTTCCTTGCTGACGCCCTTTTCTTTGCGCCGCTGATGGAAGGTCTCGGCAAAATCCTCCAATTCAGTACTTTTCACTGGATTTATGATTGTGCAAGAGGAGATGTCCGCTCCCAATTGAGCGGCATTGTTTGTCACTTCGGCTGGTTCGCCCAAGAGGATTACTCTGGCAATCTTCTGTCCGGCCAGACTTGCAGCGGCGGCCAGAGTTCTTTGGTCGTGGGATTCGGGTAGTACAATGCTTCCGCCGATGGCGGTTGCTCTTCTTTTCAAAGTTTCCAAGATGTGCATTTATTCTCCATTTTTATCGGAATCTACTACTATCAAAGAGAGATCAGCTACTTTTATAAACTCCGCACGGATGGCAGCCAGGAGCTTGTGCCGGTTTTGCCTGAGGATAGGATCTTCGCAATTTACCAACACATTATCGAAGAAAGCGTCGATTTTTTCGCCAAAGTCCACCAGTTCCAATAGTGCACCCGGATAATCCAGATGCAAAAGGGCCTCTCCGATATTTTTACTTAGGCTGCTCAATCCATCGTATAGATCGCGTTCGGCTTCACTTTCAAAGAGTGCAGGATCTGCGGTTGCCAGTCCTGTTTCTCTTTCTATGATGTTCGATACACGTTTGAAGCCAATAACCAATTTAACAAAACTGCTGTCCTGCCTCAATTCCTCCAAAGCACGAGCCTTGGCTATCAGATGAGGTAAACGCGCAAATCCTGCCACACAAACGCTGGCCACGGTATCATAGGCGATGCCCAGTTCTTTCAATAACCAGTTTACACGCTGGGCAAAAAAGCTCTTACAATTGTCCTTGCTGCCTGGTTTAAGCTGCACCTTGTTTGTGGACAAGATATCGAAAGCAAAGTCAATCAAGTGTTCCAGATCTATATCCCAAGCCCGGTCGGCAACTATCTGAACCAAGCCTCCGGCTGCTCTGCGCAAGGCAAAAGGATCAGCGCTTCCCGTGGGCATCAGCCCCACTCCGATAATCCCACATACCGTATCCAATTTATCCGCCACCGCACATATAGCACCGCAAACGCTCTGCGGCAGGCTGTCGTTGCTGCCCCGGGGCATATAGTGCTCGTAGATGCCTTGAGCCACTTCCGGATCCTCGCCAGCAACCAGAGCATAGTGCATGCCCATATAACCCTGAAGCTTGGCAAATTCCTTTTCCCCCAGCATCAAGCTCAAAAGATCTGCCTTACACAGTTGAGCGGTTCTCATTACCTTAATCTTTTGTGCATCATCATAACTCAATTCGCAGCAAAGATACTCGCTTATTGCCAGGATTCGATTGGTTTTGTCTGCCATTGTGCTCAGTTGTGATTGAAATACCACCTCTGTCAGATGGGGTACAAATGCATCCAGACCACGCTTGCAATCTTCCTCAAAAAACCACAGAGCGTCTTCCAGCCTTGCTGCCACCACTTTCTCATTCCCGGCTTTGATGATTTCACTTTGTTTGGGATCTCCGTTTGAGATGAAGACAAATTTGTTGCTCAAAGCTCCATCAGCGCCATACACAGAGAAGTATTTTTGATTTTGGCTGATTGTAGAAGTGATGATTCTCTCCGGAAGTTTTAAAAAGGAGGCATCAAATTCCGCTATCACTGCCCAGGGATACTCCACCAGATTACATACCGTTTCCAGCAACCGCTCATCCGGTTTTACCATGAGACTGCCATCTGTAAACAGGGTGGAGAATTGATCGGTTATCATGGAGCGACGTTTCTCCCGATCCACGATCACACAACCAGAGGTCATAGCGCCTTCATAGTCTGCAGCACTTTGGATTTCGATGCTTATATCCAGTCCCAGATAGCGGTTTCCAAAGCTGGTTCTGCCGGAGCTGATGCCATGAAAATCCAAATCTATGATCTGAGTATCCCACAAAGCTACGATCCAGCGGATGGGACGGGAAAAAGCCAAGCTCTTGCTTTTCCAGATCATCTTTTTAGGCAAGGGAATCTGGCTGATGGCTTCTGGAATCCAATCCCGCAGGATTTCCCTGCACTGCATGCCTTTTTGCACAAAGCTAACCGCGATAAACTCGCCTTTCTCCGTCTTTTGCACAAAGACATCCTGTTCTGCCGCACCGCATTTGCGTACAAAACCCATACCGGCTTTGCTGAGGTTTCCTTTGTCATCGTATGCGATAGTCACAGATGGACCCGTTTTACAGATCTCCACATCCGCTTGCTTTTCCGGAAGGCCGGCGGCAGATATGGCAAGTCGACGCGGTGTGGAGCCTATGCGGATTTCCCCATGATCCAGATTTTGCTCTGAAAGCATTTTTTCGAAAGATAGCTTGATACTGTTGATGGCAGGCACTATTACACTATCCGGCAGTTCTTCAATTCCCAGTTCAAATAAAAAGCTGTGCAAAATACATACCTGTATCAGTTAGAAAAATTGTATCTCAAACTCAGTTGATTGGTGATACCCAGATCCCCGTACGATTCCACGGCGTAATCCAGGTTAAAATTGCGTATCTTCCAGCCCAATCCCAAGCTTCCTCCGCCAGTTATGCCTGCCAGACCACCCATATTGTAATCCGCGGCGTTGCTCTTGAAGCCTCCCCTTAGTGATAAAGCTGAATTGAGCGCAAAATCAATGCCCACTTTCACCCCAAATTTGTCCCCGCTTACCTTACCCAGATCCAATGCTGTGTCCAGCTTCGGCATCAGCTTTATGGAAATACCAGCACCATAACTGAGCGGTAGATGTTCTTTGAACTTGGTGTTGCTGTAATATGAGCTCTGAAATCCCAGATTACGCACCGCCAAACCTACTTTGATATTGGGATTTGCCGTATGATGCAGAATCCCCATGTCCACCATCACTGCGGAGGCAGAATGGCCGTCGATGCTGTCGTAGATCATCTTCAGGCTTCCGCCGATATCCAGGGCAGGACTAATGAAGCGTGCCGCCGAAACCCCAGCGACTATGCTGCTGGCCCCAAAGCTTTCTCCAGTCTCGATCAGATCGCCCGAACTGCTGATCTCTGTGCGGTCCATCTGGCCGCTATTCCAGTACATCAGGCTTGCACCATAAGCTTCATATATGTTTTTGGGATATACATAATGAATCGCTCCGCCGGCACTACCCACCAAGTGATCCAGAAAAGTGCTGCTTATCCCATGATTTGGAGCCCGCAGAATTGCAGCGGGATTCAGATTCTGCGCTTCCTGATTGGATGGCAAGCCCAGACCCGCACCGCCCATCGAGGCAGTACGCGCACCATAGATTAGTTTCAGGGTATCAAAGCCCGTGCTGCCAGCGTCATCACTCTGTGCCGCTAAGGGCACCAGACTAATCAGCAAGAGAAGCGATAATGCTATCTTCAATCTTGTGAACATAATTGTACAACTCCCAATCTGAGTTTGCTCCCAGTAGTGTGGCTCGATTCTCTTCTGTGCGCAAATACTCAGACAAATTGCGCAAGATTTTCATATACTCCTGATTAGAGTTCTGCGGAACCGCTATCATAAACACCAAATTGACAGGTTCGCTATCCACAGAATTGAAATCCAGCGCCTGGGAAATCATACATACAGCGATGCGAAGGCATTCTACTGTGAGATCCCTGGCATGTGGGATGGCTACTCCCTTGCCGATACCTGTGCTCATGATTTCTTCGCGGCCCTTAACTGCCGCTAAATAGCGATCCGGAAAGCTGAGACAACCGCTGGCTGACAATAAGCATGCCATATAATTCAGACAGTCACTCTTACTTTGAAACGCATCAACGATGCGCACTAATTCTGGTTTGAATAAAGCGTTCATATCCTACCATGGTTATATTGTAAAAGTCATACTTTTTGAACCCTGTCTTGGAGTCAATCAAATTCTCTCCGAGAACCGGAGATAAAACTTGCTGCCTTTGTTTAGCTTGCTTTCCACGCTAACACTTGCCCCCAACAGACGGGCAAAATTGTCCACCAATATCAATCCTAAACCACTGCCTGATTCATTAGCTGTGCCATACTGCCTTAGATCGTTATCCAATTTGAAGAGCTTGGGTAAATGACGCCGTGAAATACCAATCCCGTGATCTGCCACACATAGCTCCAGGCCATTTGGCTGCTTTTGCATACGCACGCATACTGTGCTTTTCGGGTACGAATACTTGATGCTGTTGGAGATCAGATTGCGCAAGATCGATGAGAGTAACTTCAAATCCGTCTCTAACATCACATCTTCATCATATACAAATTCCAGTTCTATCCCTTTTTGGGTGGCGGCTTTTCGATAGTGATCCAAAGCGTAGTTCACGGTTTTAATCATGGACACATACTCTTTTTGACACACTATCTTGCCGGTTTGCAATCTGGCCCAATCTAAAAGGTTTTCCAATAAAGTGTAAATTCCCCGGGCGGCATTGTGTACCTGCAAAAGAGCTTCCTTAACCTCAGCCTGGCCAAAGATACTGAAGTTTTCAGCTACAAATTCCGAGAGCGAGATGATGGCGTAAACTGGATTCTGCAAGTCATGCGCCAATAGCGAAAAAAAGCGATCTTTCGTAGCGTTCAGTTCAGCAAGATCCTCAGCAGCCTGTTTCAGGTCTTCCTCTGCTTTACGGCGGACCGTGATATCCAAAATGAAGCCTTCCAGATATACTGGATTGTGGTGCTTGTCGTAAACTGCATTACCCTTTTCCCATACCCAGCGAATTTCATGGTTGCTATTGTAAATGCGGTATTCCACCTGAAACTGCGTATGTTTTTTCACTGCTTCCGCCACTGCATCACTCACTTTTTCCAAATCATCCGGATGAATCAAACTCGCATAACTCACAGTAGCATTACACAAAAGATCCCTGGCGGGATACCCGGTTATATCCGCACAACCTTCCGAGATAAAGAGCATCGACCATTTGGAATCGTTTATACAACGATATGCCATACCTGGTAGATTATGCATCAGGTTTGGCAGATACTCTGGATTAGCCTCTTGTATCGAAGTTGCTTGCTGAAACTTCCTGCCGGTTTTGTTCATCATTTTTCCATTCTTTTACATTAAGCTTCATATTATCTGGCTTTCACATATTGTCAAGTTTCAATTTCGCTGGCATTTCCCCTTTTCCCTATCCATCCTGTTTTTTTCTGCTATCGATCCCTTCTTCCTCCGATACTGTACGATATGCATTTAGCATGTGGCAAAATTTCCTGTTAACAAAATCCAGAGAACAATAGAGTAACCCGGAGGGAGAAATAGATCATTGCGAGGGTGCGTAGCGAAGCAGAGCTATACGTAGCTCAGAAAAAAAGACATAGCATCGGAATGCTACGATACAGTGTTCAACAGCGAAGGTTTGAAGAGGACCACACATTCCATGAATAAAACAATCTGCGTGATCTGTGTACCATCAACAATCCTCAAGACTATGCTCTACCTCAAGGTTCAGCTATGGCGAAGCGGATATTATCAGGTTATCATCCAGTGCCCACTCGATGATAGCGACTTTATATCCCGTTCAACATGAGATAATCCACAAGGTGTGAATATGCGCTCTACCGCGCTAATGATAACACTACTCAAAAGGATTAATCTCCTATAAATGGAATAAATCATGCATAAATTCAAGGTAGAAAATACTTACTTTTGGAGTTCACTGTGAAACAGATATACATTATTATCATCCTGTTGGCAATATGCGGAATGCTGATTGCCAATCCCCATTTCCCTACCGAAAGATATCGGCACACAAAACCCTTTTTCCCGCAGGAGCGCTTTTATACTGCCAAAGCTGACAGCGAAACAGGCTTTGATGTACAAAAATACACCATTAACCTGAGCATATCCCAGAGTCCGAATTTCATCTCCGGCAGTGTGCATGCGGAAGTTTTAGCGGAATCTGCATTGAGTGCCATAAGCTACAATCTTGTCGGTTTATCAGTAAACTCTGTGGAACTGAACGGTGTGGTGGTGCCCTATACTCACGAACAGGGAATAGTCCATATCCCGCTTTCCGTTCAAGACGGTGAGAACTTTACTACCAAAGTTTACTATTCCGGCACTCCTCAACTCTCTGGAGCTCCATACAATGTGGGTATGATCTTCCGCCCCAATTCGGTATTTACGGTGTCCGATCCCGATGCTGCGCGTTATTGGTGGCCTTGTTACGATCATCCCTGGGATAAAGCAGTGGTTGACCTTATCATTACCATGCGCTCGGACTGGAAGGTGGCGGCAAACGGGCTGCGGGAAAGTATTGTAGATAATGGCAACGGCACCTCTACCACTACCTGGCGGGGAGAAAATCCCATGACCACATATTTGGCCTGTATCACTTGCGGAGATTTTGATGAAGTCCAGCAAAGCGCCATGCACGGCGAACTACCCATCCTGAACTTCGTGAATCCTGCCCAATACAACAATGCCTTATCTGACTTCGCCAATCTGCCGGATATGATAGACTACTTTTCTATCCTTTTTGGAGATTATCCCTTTGAGAAGTATGGCAATGCAACAGTGAGTATAAGCACTTTCTCTGCAATGGAACATCAGACCATGACCACTTTGGGTAACTTTATCGTCGATGGGCAGGGGACTTATGAATTAATCATCGCCCATGAATTGGCGCATCAGTGGTTCGGTAATGCCGTAAGCTTCCTGGATTTTAACGATGTCTGGCTTTCTGAAGGTTTTGCCACCTATTCCGAACAACTGTGGACAGATAAGCGCTATGGCTGGCAAGCCTCATGCGATTATGTTTTGACCAACTTTCACAATTACTATGTGAATTGGGAGAATAGCAACGGCCCCGCTACCATTTATAATCCCGATTTCGGCAACTACTTTGCCCCCCCATCCTACGAAAAAGCGGCTTGTGTGTTACACATGCTGCGCCTGAAACTGGGAGATGCGGACTTTTTTGAGCTATTGCAAACATACTATGAAAGTTTCAAACATGGCAATGCAGTTACCGCAGAATTCAAGGCCATGGCTGAGACCATCAGCGGACAAGATCTTGATCAGTTCTTTGAGCAATGGATATTTGGCAGCGGTATTCCACAAGTGGAATACGGTGTATTTCTGAAACCCGCCACGCAAGAACTTAAGATCGTTGCTACCAGCAGTTCCCCCACCTCTACACAGTTCAATCTGGATATTCCTTTCCTTGTTTCAGGCCCCTCCAGCTCAGACTCGCTTTTAGTTCTAGCTACACCACAAGGCCATGTTAATCTATTCCAAGGCATCGAAGAACCGCTGGAGATAAGTGCCAACCACAATAACTGGACTCTGATGCGCAGCATTGTAAACCAACTTCCCGATCTGCATACATGTCTGGCAACATCCGGTGCCGTTCATCTGGTTTGGGATGATTTTCCCGGAGCAGTATCCTATGATGTATATCGTCGCCTAGAGGATACTACAAACTGGATCAAGGTAAACACAGACCCGATTCTGAACTTGAGCTATGTTGATGATGATGTGGAGAACCAACAGCATTATGAATATGCCTTGAAAGCCATCGATGCAGAGGGTTTCTCCAGCATGATGTCTCCGGTTCTCCCTGCAAATCCAGTGGAATTCAGTTTTGTGAACGATATCCTGATAATAGATGAAACCAGAGACGGCAATGGAAATCCCAATAGTCCCACCGATGCTATGGTGGATGACTTTTATGCCGCCATGTTGGACCCCTTCGAGTTCGATACTTGGGATTTTGCGCAACAAAACCTGCCCGATCTGCAGACAATGGGCTCTTACAAGGTAGTATTGTGGCACGATGACGAGATGCCAATGCACCAGATTGGGGTCGCGGAAGATCTTCTGAGCAGTTATATGCTGGGCGGAGGAAAACTGATCCTTAGCGGATGGAAAACTCCTTCAGCGCTCAGCGAAGTCTTCTGGCAGCGTTTTGTGCCTTCCATTGAGCTGTATTACGATAATCCTGCCTGTTTGATCAGCGCTGAAAGCAATGAATATCCCCATCTGTATGTTGATCCCGCCAAATTGGTGGGAATATGGAATGGGATGCTACCCATGATCTATTCATTTGAAGGCGACTTTACGGAAATGTACAGCGGTAATTTCGCTCCAGGTAGCGTGGGAATAGATAAGAGCATTGCTTTTGAAACAGGTAATCTCGTCTTCTTTGGTTTTCCCCTGTATTTCATGCAAGAAGAAGGAGTTCGCACACTTCTGCAGCAATTGGCAATGGAATTCGTTGGCAGCGCTACCGAAGATCAGATTGCCAGTCTGGTAACTATGAATCTGACGACATACCCCAATCCCTTCAATCCTAGTGCCGAGATAGCTTTTGATCTGTCGCGGGCGATGGATATAGAGCTATGCCTCTACAATTTGCGGGGGCAAAAAGTGGAAACACTGGCGCAAGGAATGTATCCCAAAGGCCGGAATCAGATCAGTTTCGACGGAACAGGCCTATCTAGCGGAGTGTATCTGCTACGTATAAAAGCTGAAGGAAAAAGCATAAGCCGGCGTATAACGCTAATGAAGTGATGCTGGGACAGTAATCTGCACTGTACCGCCTTGCTTTTATAGTTGACTTTATTCTGCCCCGGGATTTAGTGGCAGAAATTAGATATTTTGTATTTAAGGTGGATGCTTTGAAGAAAATACTATTCATAATAATCGGACTGCTGATTATGGCAGGCTTGAATGCTCAAACCGGGCTATTTGGTGTAGCTTATGATATGACTCTGGAAGAGGCGGATGCAGCCTTGGGACGCTTGGGGTTTTTCCCAGAGGAAAGCGAAGAAGACGCAGTGAAATATTATAGCGATTTCAACTTGTATGTATCGGCCATACTGGTGTTTGTGGAGCCAAACACCCAACGAGTGGCGGGTTGGTTCGTGAAATACAACTCTGAAAACGGAGAAGACAACGATCATTTGGCCATCAGCCGCATTGCGCAAATGCATGGTAAAACCAATCACTTCGATGAAGATACCCAGCAATTAATCTGGTTTCTTACAGATAGCCGCACTTTACACGTGATGTATGCTGCGGATGGCAGTCTCACCGCTCTATATTACAACTCACTTTTCCCGGAACTGTTTGCCATGCGGGAGAAACCCGGAGATGAGATCAAAGAAGACATCATCCCCGAAAGCCTGCAGAAGAAGAAAAGTAATAACTAAGTTTCATTTACAAATTAAAGGCCCGGTGAATATCGGGCCTAAATTCTTATCCAAAGACAGATGCTACACCATTCTTTATGCGGGCAGACTGGGATGCAGATACTGCCGTATCATCTCTCTGATACTTTCTTTCTGAATTTCAAACTCGGCCATCTGAGCTTTATTCAAACGCTCTGCTCCCACCATCCGCAGTTGACTGGGATTGATATACCGTCCACCGTTTATCAAGCCGAAATGCAGGTGCGCACCGGTTGATTTGCCGGTGGAGCCCACTCTGCCGATAATCTGGCCGCGTCTTACTGTCTGTCCACTTCGTACGCTGTAGGAGGAAAGGTGAGCATATAGCGTGATCATGCCACTGGAGTGCTTTATGCGCACTTCATTGCCATAACCACCGTTATAACGGGCAGAGGTAACCGTGCCATTTGCCACAGCATATACTGGGGTACCGCTGCGGGCACGATAATCTACACCCTGGTGGTTTGCCCATCTGCCGGTAAAGGGATCCAGGCGCTTTCCATATGTAGAACCTATATGAATGCTGCCAAGCGGATAGCCTACCCCACTGGCATTGTTGCTTTTACCATCCTTGTTGTACAGACCGTTGAGAACGGATTTCTCATCCTCCTGTTCATAACGGAAGAGTTCATGCGCTCCGCTACGTTTCCCGTCGTATTTCACATAGAGGATTTTTGCCCGGGGCAGAGGTTTGCCTTCAAACAACCGCTCTTCCACAAACACCTGGAAAGTATCTCCCTTGCGGGCATCGCGCTGAAAATCGATATCACCTTCCAAGCCGTTATTGATGTTCTGTTTATCTATCGGGGACAGGCCCATTGACAGCAATGACGCATCCAGTGTAGTATCCAACACACCTTCGATCATGCGTAAGCGCTTTTGCACGGGTAAAGATTCCATGGTGTAAAGCAAGGAGTCTCCGCTCGCTTCAAAGTGATGCCGAATAGTGGGTTCTTGCACAAACATCATTTTGGTAATCCTGTTGCCCTCTTCATTGAGGATCACGCGGAGAGTGTCTCCGGGCTGGATAGTAGTAACATCTATGAAATCACCAAATCGGTAGGACACCATACCGATCTCAGTACCGGGGAGATCCAGATTTCCCAATACAGAAAATATCGAGCCGCCTTCAGGAATGGTCTGTGTGATCCAAGGATCCACAACTGCTGCCGGATCAACTAAATCGCCATTACTGCCGGATACGGGTAACCTGAGCAGGGACGAGAGACTGAATATAACCAATAACAACAGGATAAGGGTCAAGAGAATATGCTTTCCAAGACTCATATGCTGGATACTCCTTGGGGATTGGGATTGTTCACCTCATAGGGATGATAATGGATGTGTACTTGGCGCAGACCGTTGTTAAAGTGTTTCAAAAGTGCTTTTTCCACTTCATTGGAGATTCTGTGCCCTTCATCGATGGAGATATCACCGGAAACGCTGATGGTCATGCTAATGGTATAATACGGTCCAAAACGGTGTAAGCCCATGTCGTCAATACCTTTTACTCCCTCAACCAATAGGGTCACATCACGCAACTCCCTACCAAATCCATCATCCGGAATGTGATCCATCAACTCTGTGGATGAATCCATAATTATCTCCACTCCGGTCTTGATGATGTAGATTGCTACAACCGCTCCAGCTGCAGGATCCATCCAGTAGTAACCCATTCTGCCCAACACTACGCCGACAATAACCGCAACGGAAGCCATGATATCGTTCAAATGATCATTGGCCAATGCCTTCAGAGTAGGATTGTTGGTCTTTTTGGCAGTTCCCCGGGTGTAGAAATAGAGGCCCAGCTTGACTATAAAAGTAGCGATCGCTATCGTCAAAGCCCATATTGAGGCTGATCTACCAGCTTCCACACCACTGATGAGGTCATAGACCTTATTGATGCTCTCCCAAAAAATGGTGATCCCTGTAGTGAGAATGAAGGCTCCCACCACTATGGCTGAGATGGATTCCAACTGACGGTGTCCAAAGGGGTGCTCTTTATCTGCCGGTTTCCGGGCCTGTTTCATAAAGATCTTCACCGCAATGTAATAGACAAAGTCAGAAGTGGAATTGATGCCGTCTGCCAAAACTGCGGGACTGTGCCCCAATATACCGATTCCAGTCTTGAGAATAGCCAGTACTATGTTGCTGCACATTCCCAAATTCACTGTAAGTGATGTTAATAAGTCTCGATCATGTGTCATCTATATCTCCATGATGTCATAAAACTGCTCCCGGGGGAAGGCCGTGCGGATATCCTCCCGAAAGAGATCCGCTGAGATGGGATCACTGCCGATAGCTGTGGAATTCAGTGCAAATGCTGCCAACTTGAAAGATATCAGACACTTGGTCTGTGTGTGCTTCATCAATCCCCTCAGATTGGCAATATTGAGTTTCAGGCATTCAGGATGGCGCAAAATCATCTCAAAACCAGGCTTGGACAAGGTTCTGCCTAGCTTCTCATAAAGGGAATCTGTAAACGATGTGGGCACATATAAAGCCCGGGGCTCCTGCTCCAAAAGCTCCAGCACCTTCTTCTCGTTGCCTATCAGACTTTTGATGCCTGTACTCTGCCATTGCGCTTTACGCAGAATCATGAGGGCATCGCTCTCCTTCAATCTGTTATAACAGGATACACTAAGCTCCGCGGTGGGGATATCCCGCAAGATACATAGACGGCGTATCTCAGTCACAATCTGCTCTGTAGATCCAAAGCTGGCTCCGATAGCCAGAATCAAGGCATCTATGCTGTCGTCCAGAGCGATGGATTTGCGATCCAGGGAACCATCTATAAAGACCTTGTGTGCCCCAAGCTGGTGCATCGTATCGATCATAACACGTTGATGACTGAGAGCCGATGGGCCTGTGATCTGAGTAGCCAGGCTCTCTTCAGCCCTGGCCAAATATAGCTTGCGCCCGGCGTATTGAGAGGAATGAAGCAAGCTAACTGAGCTTCCGTGTTGAGTAACAGTGTTTGCATCACAACAAAAGATATCCCCTTTGAAGAGATGGACTTGCGGTTTGGGAGTCTTGAATACTCTGTCCTCACTTTCACCATCTATTCCGGTACTCATTACAGCTCTGTCTGGCAGGGGAAATTCTTTTAGAAGGGAGTTCAATAGCGAGGTTTTACCGGCATTTTTGCTGATTCCCACCAAGGCTATGTTCTTTATAACCCCGGTGGAAATCAGTTTCTTCATATCAGCCTTTGAATTAGTGTTTACGGCGTTGATTCCGCTTCGTCTCGGCAGGACCTATCGACACATGCTTACCTTTCAGCAAGCTCATCACACCTTCGCTGCTTTCGCGTTCACGCGGGCATAGATCCCGGTATTTATCGGTATCCAGTACTTCAAAACCGGGTTCTGTGTAACTGGTAATAAAGCCTTCATAGTTTCTCAGGATCACCCTGCCAGGCATCTGGGATATGATGTAATTTGGCATTACAGGTATCTTTCCGCCACCACCGGGAGCGTCCACCACAAAGGTAGGCACGCACAATCCGCTGGTGTGACCACGCAGTGATTCCATGATCTCGATCCCTCGGGAAATCGGAGTACGGAAATGGCTGATGCCTTCAGAAAGGTCACATTGATATATGTAATAAGGTCTTACGCGGTTGCGTACAAGCTTGTGAACCAAGGCTTTCATCACATCAACATGGTCGTTGATGCCTTTCAGCAATACGGATTGATTGCCCAAAGGCAAGCCAGCTTCAGCCAGGCGGGCAAGCCCTTTCGCTGCAATGTCACTAATCTCTTGAGGATGGTTGAAATGGGTGTTCAGCCACACAAAGGGATACTTCTTTAGCACTGCAAGAAGTGAATCCGTGATCCGTTGAGGCAGGACAACCGGAGTTCTGGTGCCCAATCTCACGATATCCAGATGCTCTATCTTACTTAGTTTCTCCAAAATGGAGTCCAGACGCTCATCGCCCAGGGTGAGGGGATCGCCTCCGGAAAGGATTACATCGCGGATTTCCCTGTGTTCACGGATGTATTCGATGGCTTTATCCACATTCTCTGCGGGCATGGGAGCATCGTGCTCTCCAGCCTTTCTGCGACGGGTACAGTGGCGGCAATACATCGCACACTGATCAGTGAGCAACAGCAGTACGCGATCCGGATAACGGTGTGTCATCCCCGGAACGGGGGCATCCGCATCCTCGTGCAGGGGATCCGCCATGTCTGAGCTGCTCATCTCGCTTTCGTAAACCCGGGGAATAGCCTGCATGCGCACGGGATCATTGGGATTGCTGTGATCTATCAGAGACAGGTAATAGGGGGTAATCGCCATGCGAAAGGAAAACTCCTGCTTGGCAAACAGCGCTTCTTCCTCCGGAAGCAAGGTGATGTATTTGCGCAGCTCAGAAACATCAGTGATGCGATTCTGTAGCTGCCAATGCCAATCGTTCCACTGCTCGGCAGTTGCGATTGAACGGATGTCTATTATGCTCATTGTATGCTCCTGGATCAATCTGTATAGCGTTCTTTGAACAGCTTCAAAAGTACCGGGTTTCTGCGTAGCAAATCCAACGCGACCATAGCGTGATTGCGAGCGTAGCCATTACCCAGTATCATATCCACATCCGCACCAATACCCTCGGCTCCCAATGCGGCTTTGGTGAAAGAAGTAGCCATGGAGAAGAAATACACCAGGCCTCTATCCCTGGCGGCCATAATGGTGGGAAGCTCTGTATCTTCTATGTTTACAACGTTTATCACCACATCTGCCATCTTGCCGTCGGTGAAGCGGGATACTTCTTTCTGAATGGTGATTGCGTCTGTGGCATTGGCGATGATTACTTCATGGCAACCGGTTTCCTTGCATGTGGGGATGTAGTTCTGATTGCGTACCACTCCGATTACCTTCCCGGAGACTCCGACGCGTTCTCTCGCCACGGCATTGCAGAGTATTCCGCTCTTGCCGTTTGCGCCGATGATCACCACATTGTCGCCTGCCTTCACGAGGCGCTCTACCTGAGCAGGTGCTCCGGCAACGTCCAATACGGAGAGGGCGAGGTTTTCGTCCATATCATCCGGAAGCTTTGCATAGATACCGCTACTGAAAAGGACGGCTTGACCTTCGATCTCCACCTGGTCTTTATCCAGGAGTACTTTTTTTACTTTATTGATCTTGAGCGGAGTAAGTGAGAGAGACACCAGACTGGCGATCTTGTCCCCTACTTTGATATTATCTTTCATCTCGAATTTGGGACCAATTTCCGCCACTCTGCCGATCAGCATGCCACCGCTGCCTGTATCTTCGTTCTTATGCTTTCCTGTGCGGTTTGTAAGGTCAATTGCATGATCCGCAAAAGCTTTTTCCAGATCGGTGTGTCCTTGAGCCTGGAGCTTGTTCTTGATCTGGTGAAACGAAGCACTGTCCACATTCAGTCTGATAACGTCAATTTTCAATTCGTTGTCCCAAATCTCATTCATGTCGTTATTGAGAACGCGGGCAGGCTGAGGCAACACACCCTTGGGTTCGATTACACGATGGGTTCCATAGCGGCATCCGCCAGTTTTCATAATTCCTCCACAGGATTTAATCTATTTTTTCTTATATACTTACCTTAGTCTTTCCATGATTTTGGAATTGCGGATTGTGTCAATAATAAATCCGCCAAGCACTTCTCCCTACCACAAATAAGGGATGCTGTGATAACTTGATAGTCGTGTGTTTGTTCAAGCCGTGATATATTCGCGGCTTGTTTTTTACACCTAAACTTCATGTGCTAGATCAGCGCAATTATTGAATAATGGCAGTCATTAATCTGGCATATAGGTGAAACATGCTTATTATATCCTACAAAGAGACCCTTCAATGGAGAGAATTATGACAGAACAAAAGAGCAGATCACGCGTTAAATACTACATAGTGGCGGCATTGATCGTCGTTATTGTAGCACTCATTTTGGTGGTTCCGCGCTGGAAAGCGTATCAGACGCAAAAGCGAGCGGGAGAAGTTCGAGAAGCCGTGGAGGCATTGCATTCTTATGTGGACAGTTTTTGGCAGTCACATGGCAGCGCCGGAGGATTTGACCTGGACAGTGCCCTGGTGGAGATCGGTTTAAAGAATAAAGTTATTGAAAACTGGGATTTTGCCATTGCCTGGAAATCTTCGGATATCTACACTACCCAGATGGTGGAAAAGCTGAAGAATGTGAATGAAAACGAATTGGTGTTTGTAGCTCCCTACAAGATTATCATGGCAGTAGCTACCACCAAAAACCCCGTCGGTGAAGGCAGAAAGCTATGGTTTGATGGCGATAACAATAGCTATCACGGCTTTGGCGCAGATGATAAGATCGAACCCGACTGGAACAGAATCTTTCCCAATCCGTGATATTTAGTAAGAAAACAGGCCTTTAAGCTCTTCAAGACTCATCGATTTCAATACTCCCGTACCACCTTCGATTACTTCATTGAAGAGCTCTATTTTGTTCTTTTGTAAGGACAGTATTTTCTCTTCCACGCTGGCTTTGGTAATCAGCCTGAATACCTGTACTTTCCTGGTTTGTCCGATGCGGTGAGTGCGGTCGATAGCTTGATTTTCCACCATGGGATTCCACCAGGGGTCATACAAGATCACAGTGTCTGCAGCAGTCAGATTCAAGCCGGTACCTCCCGTCTTCAGGCTGATAAGAAACAGACGGATGTCTTCATCATGTTCAAAAGCTGCCACTTGCTCCGCCCGATCCCGGGTTTTGCCATCCAGATAGCTATACTTCACTCCCAAATCGTCAAACACCTTTCTGATGATCTGCAGCATCTGCACAAACTGGGAAAAGACAAGGATCTTGTGTCCTGCGGAGATAGCGTCTTGCACCAATTCCACCAGCATCTCCAGTTTCGCTGAAAGCTCAGGAACGGGAAGGACATCGCTATTGGCCAGATGCGGATGATTACATACCTGACGCAGTTTCGTAAGTGCCGCCAATATGTGTACATAGCTCATTTCTTCGGTAGTACCGGGCATCAGTTTCTTCTGAACGGTATCCAGAATCTGCAGATACAATTTCTCTTGAATTGCGCTCATTTTGCACCAGGAGATTTGTTCCTGTTTATCCGGCAGCTCCAGCAACACTTCCTTTTTCACACGGCGCAGCAGGAAGGGCGAGCATAGCCTGTGCAGAGATTGCCTGGCTTCCCGATCATCCTCCGGTTTCATGTATTTATCTTTGAAGCTTTTCAGGCTACCCATATAACCGGGCATCAAAAAGTCCATGATGCTCCACAATTCGGTGAGGTTATTCTCTATGGGAGTGCCGGAAAGTGCCATACGGTGGTTTGAATTCAGCTTCTTGATGGCCTTGGTTCGCAGTGCGGATACGTTTTTGATGTTCTGAGCTTCATCCAGAATCAGCCAATCGAAATGCATGTTTTTCAATTGAGATGCGTCGCTGGAAACCATGGAGTAACTCATTATGTACAGCCGGATATTGGGATTTTGCAAAAGCTCGATGCGGTTTGTGGTGTTGCCCTCTACAATTGCGTAAGGTATGTTTGTATGAAATTTCTCGATCTCTCCAGCCCAGTTGTAGAGCAGAGTTTTGGGACAAATCACCATGTTGACGCTGTCTTCAGGTGCCATAGCAATCATAGCAAGAGCCTGAATGGTCTTGCCCAATCCCATCTCGTCTGCCAGTATACCGTTTAGACGATAGTGTTTCAACATGGACAGCCAAGCTACTCCCGACTTCTGATATCCACGCAGAATGGTCTGTAAAAAGGAAGGTAATTCCGGACTACGCTTTAGTTTGCGTTCGTGAAGGTCTTCAAACAGGTTTTCCAGATAGTCATCACCAATTATTTTGAAAGCAGGATTTTCTTCCCTCAGCCTCTGATAATAGGGCAGATTCAGGATGCGGGCACGATACACCGAATCTGTATCTTTCTGACTGCGCACCAGCAGGTGATCCACTTCGGAAAATATCTGGGGATTGCTGATGAAGAATATCCTGCCGTCCACTGTGTGCAGAAATTCATCTTTGGACTTGAAGTAGCGGGCAAGTTCTTCATGACTGAAACGCAAATCCTTATGACGATAGCTGATCTCGTAGCTAAACCAATCGATATCCTCTGTTCTTTGCACGCGGATATCTGCCTCAAGATGGATCTTGGTAATGAACCTGTTGCTCAGGCTTTCGTCTATGATCAGTTCCCAATCCTGTTCATCAATGCGGAACACTGCTTTTTGCAGAGCGGGAAAATCCTCATTTTTAAAGACCAGTTGAGACTTCTGTTCCAGTTGGTTAATCTCCGGAACTGGCAGCATATCCAGCAAGGCTTGCGCTTTGTCCTGCAGATCAGGTGAGAGATAGAACCAGATTTTGTCGTTCGCATCGCCCCCTCGATACACGCTATTCACCAGGGATTTACGGTACTTCAACGCACTCAGCGGCAATTCGTAACTATCCTCATACACCAAAAAGCCATCGATCAGGATGTCTTCACCCAAAGCCTTTACATAGAGCCTGCCTTTGGGCTTGCTGTACATGATTCTCGGCAGTTCTATGGATTCGCTGAAATCCAGATAGATATCCTGACGGGATAGTTCGTTGTGCACTATACTGCGGTAGTACACCAGATCCTTAGCCGTGATCTGCATTTCCCGCTTGAAGATGGCATCGATTATGGGTTCTTTGAAAGGAAGCCATACTTTATGAATCCTGTTACGGAAGAAAAGCCAGGTGGGATAACCCGAAAACCAAGCTGATACTTCATCAACCAGCACTGGAAAGAGATTGTAGTTCGTTTTCCCGGCTTTGTCTATCCGTAGAGCCAGCGGATAGGGCTGAGCTGCAAAGGTAAGCTCCTCATTGGTCTCTTTCACAAAGAGCCTTCCGGACATCTGCTCCAGATGCATCAGCAGTTCTGCAAATTGAGCTTTAGGTATCGACCAATTTTGATTCTTAACACTGTAATGGATGCCGGATTTTGCCATGTATTCAAAGAAAGCCAGCTGAAAGTAGTCGAAGACCCGATAGTTTTCTACCAGCTCCTCGCTGAAGTATTCATAATCTTTCAGCATCTTCAGTAATGACGGCACATCCACATCCTCCAGACCCTGATGATAAATGCGAATCTTTGCGGAGCTGGGATTGTATATGTTTTCAAATAGAAGCTTGAAGCGGTGAGCACTGTCTATCCAGCGGAGATTTCCTCTCAGACAGTCCGAATCGCAGGTTTGCACCAGTTCTTCTTTCAGGATGTCATCGGAGATGAAGTTGTAGGAATAGCGCAGTAAAGACAGGTAGTGACGGCAGCTTTCGTCGTGACCGCATTCTGCACATTGATAAGATAGGATGCGTTTCTCGCGAGGATCGTAGTGCACTTCCACCCAGGCGCTGAAATACTCGCGTTTGTCCCGGCTGGGGTAAAAGCGCAATATCACATTATCGGATTCATCCAAAGTGTGCCAATGCCACAAATCTCCATCTTCAAGCAGAATAACAGCATGATTGAAATACCAGCTATTGGACTTGTCGTGGTAATCTTTGCTGAAAAGCCGAGCCATTTTGCATCCTTTTATGTTAATCTGGTATTAAGGACTTCCATGCGGCTTTTTTGTCAATAGATTTGTTCCTTTTTTTTGCATTTAGGTGAGTATTCAATGTGTTATCATTAGCTGTTTTATCCCAAATAATACACTGGTATAATATGACTTGATTCGCTGTGCATTTACTACAGTTTCGCAGTTTTACGAGGGGCTCCGCTATCGCAACGCACCCTCGCAATATTCTGTCACTCTCCGGGCTCAGATATCGCCCATGAAGGGCACTGTGTGTGTGGGGGTAACAAAACGGCAAGATGCCGTTTCCACACTACGGAGGCAATAATTGTACTTTCACATGTTACAAACATAAAATCAGTGTAAATCCATTTGATATGCTTCATCTGAGTGCTATTCCTCCTCCCTGCTTCAAGCAGTGCCGAAGCAGATATAAAGCCGTTATCAAGCAGTGACCACTCGATGATAACCCGATTATATCTGCTTCGGCACTGCTTTACGCGAAGAGGGTGGATAGTGACTCCAGCATATTCCGGTTTACCGGGGGACATGTTGCCCTTTATGCTCGTCGATAAGCAAAAGGGATTGGGAAGCGTGGGATCATCCCATGCTCCATTGTTTTGTATAGCATAATCGATAAATATGAAACATACCGCCTCGATGCGCAAAAGATTGACACACCATCTAGCCTCAATAATATTTGATTACTTCAATATTACAACTCACCATTCCAGTCAGGGTTTATCCTTTATTGGCAATCCACAATTCCAGCTTGTTCTATCTCTGTCATGGATCGCGTATATCATGTGTGCTTTTTCTTCCCCGATACCCGGAGCAAAGGGAACACTACTGGCAGGCAAACAATACTTGACAGATATTCGACTATTCGGTTTTATCGCAAAAACGCTATTGAGGTTACTATGAATCAGCAGAATACACCCAGGGGAGCAAAGCTGGATATAAATATAAAAGCTTTTCGCCTGAAACCATGGCTGGCAACTAGTTGCAGTCTGGTACTCGTACTTTATGTGCTTTATTTTCATCTTCCGGTTCTGAATCTCAAGTTCTTGGGCTGGATTCCCACGCTTGCCTTTGTATTGTTGCCGCTATGGGGGATGGCCAAACTGCGAAAAGCACTTATGGTGCTCTATGCTTTGATGCTGGTTCTGCTTGTTGTCTTACCGCTGGTTTTCAGTCCCTTGTTTGTTAGTTCCCACTATCGGAATCTGATCGGTGATGTGCAGGAGAGCAATTTTTCCGAGATGGTCTCGCCCATCGACATGAGCCGTGTACCGATTATCGATGAGTATTTTGCGGCTTCTCTCGCAGAAAAAAAGCTGGGGGAAGACTTTGCCTTGGGTAGCCGGGTAGTATTGGGTATTCCCACCATTCAAATGGTTGATGGAAAGCTATTTTGGGTGGTTCCTCTATTGCACAGCGGATTCTTCAAGTGGCTTGCAAACACAGACAATGGTACTCCGGGATACATCATGGTATCTGCCACGAATTCCCAGGATATCCGCTTTATCCGCGAAGTGAACGGAAAAGCTCTGAACATAAAGTATCAAAGCAACGCCTATTTCAACCAGGATTTGAAACGACACATGTATCTTTCCGGCATCACCGGTGTGGCAATGGCGGGAGATACTTTCGAGATTGATGACAGCGGAGAGCCGTATTGGACCATCACACTATACTCCAAAAAGATTGGAGTACGCGGCAATGAGGCCTTGGGATTGGTGACCGTGCACGCTTGCACCGGAGACCTCAATTACTATCCGCTGATAAAGACAGAGAATGGCTATAGTGATGAATTGATCCCGGATTGGGTTGACCGGGTACAGCCCTCATATTTTGTGATGCCGCAGCTAAATTGGTGGGGAAAATATGTGCGCGGATTTTGGAACACTCTGTTTGGCAAAAGAGATATGCTAACTACCACTGCCGGTTACAACATCACATACTCCGCCGATAATCGCAGCTATTTCTATACGGGCATGTCCAGCGTGGGAGCGGATGAAGGGACAGTGGGCTTTGCGCTTATCAATACCCGCAACAAAGATACATCACTCTATCTGATCTCGGGAGCCACCGAGCAGGCGGCAATGCGTTCTGCCGAGGGTAAAGTACAGCAATTCAAGTATTATGCTACCTTCCCCATTTTGGTGAACATGGAAAACGTACCCACTTACTTCATGACTCTGAAGGATGCTGCCGGTTTGGTTAAGATGTATTGCTTTGTGTCGGTAAGCGATTTCTCGCTGGTTGGTGTGGGAGAAACCGTGAAGAGTGCCAGAGAGAGTTATCAGATGAATCTTGCCACCTACGGAAGCTCCGATTCTGCCTTGATAAAAGAGAAAATGAACGTGTCCGAAGGCTATATCGTCAGAATCGCCTCCGACGTGAAAGATGGCAGAAGCTATTACCACTTCTCTCTGGATAGCCTTCCCGGGACCATCTTCATTGCCACAAGCAATTTAAGCTCCTATCTGCCCCTCTCCGGCAACGGTGATAGAGTGAGCGTTCAATTTATAGATACGGGATCCAATCATATCAACATCAATAAATTTACAAATCTGAGCCTTGAGAAATAGAGTAACCGGATTCCCTGCTCTTCCAGTGTTGAGTTTCGGTGGCGTCCAGTTTCGGCCAGACACTCCACATGATGCAAGGAAAGTGCATTGCATCAGGTATATCTCTGCTTTTTACTTTTTTTACTTGCCATCAAGCTGCTGGTTTTAGATTATGCCTTCAAGAATGATTAGGAGGAAAAATGAAAGGACTTAAACGCTTGGGATTCTACCTATTGTTGAATCTCTTGGTAGTGTCCATGTTGAGCATCATACTGGCCTTTGTGCCAATGCCCCAAAATCAGGTAATCAGCCTGCTGATATTTTGTGCCATTTTTGGTTTTGTGGGATCCTTTATCTCCCTTGCCCTTAGCAAGTTCATGGCCAAGAAAGCCTATAGGATACAATTGATCGATGCCTCCGTGCAGAACAGCCAGGCAAAGTATGTGTATGACACAGTGCAAGCTCTGGCACAGGCAGCTGGAGTAAAGAATCCCGAAGTGGGTATATATCCTTCAAACGATGTCAATGCCTTTGCCACGGGAGCATCCCGCAATAGCTCTCTGATCGCTTTTTCCAGCGGCTTGGTAAACACACTCTCGGAGGATGAGATTGCTGCTGTGGCAGCACACGAAATGACTCATGTCTCTGAAGGTGACATGGTTTCCATGACCCTCGTGATGGGCCTGATCAACACTTTCGTGATGTTTGGCGCACGCCTTGTAGCCACCATCCTGGACAGCGCCCTAAGAGGCGATCGCAGACGCGGAGGATTGGGCTACTTCGGTTATTACCTCATGGTAATCTTACTGCAAAACGTACTGATGTTTTTGGCGATGATCCCCGCATCATACTACTCCCGTTACAGAGAATACCGTGCAGACAAAGGAGCCGCAGGACTGACAAATCCGGGAGCAATGATCGCAGCGTTGGAAAAGATCGACCGTTACTACAGTCAGGATAAACGGCAGGATAGCTTTGCCATGGCCAAGATCAACAGCAGGAAAGCCGCATCACTATTTGCTACTCACCCCAGCATAAGCGATAGAATCACACGTTTGAGTAACCTATTGTGATTATCGAAAAACTAAACATAGAGAAGATAGCCATGGGTGGCATGGGACTGGGATTTCATGGTGGTAAAGCGATCTTTGTGGCCAATACTGCCATTGGCGATAATGTGGATGTGCAGATCTTTCTGGACAAGAAAGATCATGCCTTTGCTAAAGTGACACAGTATCATGAACGAGGTGCTGGAGTTATCCCTTCCGGCTGTAGTGCTTTTGATGCATCGGAACCCTGCGGGGGCTGCGATTGGCTGATGTTGGATTATCCCACTCAGTTGCAATACAAGGATATGCTGTTGCGAGACCTCTTCAAAGATCACCTGGAAGTGTACAGCGGGATGGAGGCTTCGGAGCTTCAACGTAATTACCGAAACAAAGTATTTATGCCCGTAGGCGCAGAATCCTATGGCATTTATGCGCGATACAGCCACAGCATAGTAAAGCATGAAAGCTGTTTGAACCATCCCCCCGTTTTCGACGATATTGCCAAGACACTGTATCAGCTGTGCGAAAAGGCAAAGGTAGAACCCTATAACGAGCAGGATCACAGCGGTTGTTTGCGCCACATCGGCTTACGCTGCAACAAAGACCAAAGTGAAATTTTGCTTATTCTGGTATGCCGTTCGGCACGCTTACCATTCTCGAAAACCATCGTGAGAGGCATCACCGACGCCTTCCCCATGGTTACCGGCATTGTGCAAAACATCAATCGCGACCGCGGCAATGTGATCCTGGGCCAAGAAGAAAAGCTTTTGTATGGCAAAAGCTATCTCTGCGACACTCTTGCGGATATCCGCTTTGAGATCAATTACCGCAGCTTTTGGCAGATCAACAGCGGCAGCATGGAAAAGATACTGTGTGCCATGAGAGCCTGGATGAAGCCGCATTACAAAGTAATTGATGCATATTGCGGCATGGGTGCCATTGGCTTGGGTTTGGCAAGTGAGATTGCGCAAGTATTGGGTATCGAAGAAAGCCCGGAAGCTATCCGTGATGCCAAAAGGAACGCCGAGAACAACGGTTTTGACAAAGTTCAGTACATCTGCGGTAAATTCGAACAGAAGTTTGATGAATCTATCCGAAGCTTCGAAGCCGATTGCATCATTCTGGATCCTCCCCGCAGCGGTGTTCCGGAAAGCACGCTATGGTCGATCAAAAGAGCCGGTATCCCCCGCATCATATATCTCAGTTGCTCGCCGATGAGTCTGGCGAGAGACCTCCGGATATTGTTGCAAGACGGAAAGTATAAGTTGTTGAATCTTGGCGGCTTCGATATGTTTCCAAACACCTGGCACATCGAGAGCCTTGCCGTTCTTGAAAGAATATGAACAAATCCCTCTGGCTACTGCTTGTCCTGCTCAGCTTTCTTTTGCAGAGTTGCGATCTTGACAACGAAGAAAGCTTTGGCCAGAAAGAGATTCGCGACATTTTATATGACATTTCGATGGATTTTAACCTTGGCAATTCCTTTGGCATCATGGATCACGTACACCAAGAGTATCGCCATGATGGGCAGATATCCTGGCATCTGAATGAAGAGATCAACCGGCGCCGAGACCGCTTTCAGCTCTTGGAAATAGAAGTACTATACATTGAAATCAAAGGAGATTACGCGGTTGCCTATACACGGGATCACTATCAATCCAGTATCGAACAGGTTACCTACAATGAACCGGAAGACAGCGGATACTTTTCCTACTTTTTCTACACCAACGGCACGTGGTTGATCTATGGCAATCAAAGATGGTAGATTCCCTTCCGACAATGTACCCTACAAAACAAATATCACTGGTTTCAGAGGCTTTTAGATTGACACTTTTAGCACCTTGAAATGTCGTGTTACTATTATAGCTAAGTTCAAACGAAGAGAGGAATTATGCGCAGAAAGCGGATCTTGGTAATCCTGGTCATAATACTGATAATCGCAGCCATCATCGGCTTCACTACTTGCCGGAAGAAATCTATCAAGTCCGGGCCGGAAGCCGCAACCGATGCCAACACATACACTGTCAAGTTCGGTAACATAGAATCCCGTACGGAAATCACCGGTGAAATCCAGCCCAAGACCATTGTATCTCAAAAATCCAGAGTCTCAGGCAAAGTGGTCAAATTCTACGTGGATGAAAACGATACTGTGAAAATGGGAGACATTATTGCAGATATCGAACCGGATTACAATCAGGCAAATACTCTTTTCAACACCAAAGCCGCTTTGCAGCGTGCCGAACTGAGTCTGGAACAAGCCCGCAAGGATTTTGCCGACAAAACCCGCTTGAAAGAGATGGAATATATCTCTCAGGAAGAGTACGATAATGCGGCAGATGCCCTGCAGGAAGCGGAAATACAGTATGCTCAGGCCAGCCGTCAGTACGACATGATTCGGGATTTGGACGTTCCCGGAACCGTTATCCATATGTATGCCACTACTTCTGGCACTGTGATAGAGCGCAAGGTTAATGAAGGCGAGATGGTTAGCTCCAGCTTGAATGCCTATAGTGAAGGCACTGTCATCATGCAAATTGCAGATCTGAATCACATGATTGTAAGTTCAAATATCAACGAAGTTGACATCGTGAAGTTCAAGGTAGGACAAAATGGACGGATCAAGCTCGATGCCCTGCCCTATGAAGAATTTGAGGGCAAGATCATCAAGATCTCACCCAAAGCCGTAACGATCAACAGCGCCAAGGTTTTCCCCGTGGAGATAAGTATCAATGCCCGCGGTGATAAAGTGATGCCGGGAATGACTGCTGAGATCAGCATTGAAGGCGAATCACGCGAGAATGTACTTATCATCCCAATTGGAGCAGTTTTTGCAGATGATAAGAATCAGGACATCGTGTATCTGAAAGAAACACCCGGAGAAAGCAACCCGGACAAGGCAAAGAGTACTCAGCCAAAAAACGCAGTTGTCACTTTAGGAGCCAATGACTTTCAGATGGTAGAGGTAATTTCAGGCTTGAAGGAGAACGACGTAATTCTGCTGTCAGAGCCTGTAAGTGCCTCCATGATTCCCAGTTTCTAAGCACCGGAGACACAGTATTACATGATCGAGATAAAGAAGCTAAGCCGATCTTTCGGCACCTTACGCGCCGTGGATGACATCAACTTCAGCGTCCACAACGGCAGCATCACAGGCTTTCTGGGCCCCAATGGCGCGGGAAAGACCACTACTCTCCGCATGATGGTAAGCTACCTGAAACCGGATAGCGGAAGTATATCCATAGACGGAAAATCCATCTATGACGATCCCATCGAGACCAGCGCCAAGATCGGTTATCTGCCGGAGCAGAACCCTCTTTATGAAGACATGCTGGTAATGGAATTGCTACAATACATTGCGGATCTGCGCAAGATGTCACCCTCCAGGTTTCAGGAACGCAGTGAATACGTGATCTCGAATTGCGGAATCAACCGGGTCCTCTACCAGAAGATCGGCACCCTTTCCAAGGGCTTCCGGCAAAGAGTGGGACTGGCCCTTGCCATATTACACGATCCTGAAATCCTTATCCTGGACGAGCCCACCAGTGGATTGGATCCAAACCAAATCATCGAAATACGAGATTTGATCCGTAAACTGGGCGTGGAAAAGACTGTAATTCTATCATCACACATCATGCAAGAAGTACAAGCACTGTGCGACAGAGTCTTGATCATAAACAACGGCAAGATCATAGTTGACGATGATATCGACAACGTGAGCCGCTACTTCGACGACTATCTGGAACTGCATCTGGAGATTCAAGGAGAGAACATCGACCTGCAGGACTTTTTGGACTTTCATCCGGAACTGGAAGTGATCTCTTTGGAAAGCCACGACCAAATCTGCAAGCTTATTTTGAAGTGCCCGTCAGACAGCTCCGTCAAGCACGATCTTTCCCGCTATGTGAGCGATAATGGCTGGTTGATCGAAAACCTATATACCAAGCAAATCAGTTTGGAAGAGATATTCTTCAACCTCACCAAAACGGGGGCTTTACCTCACAAGTCCGATTCTGAGCTAGTACAGGATCCCAGCCTTACCGAACCTAAAACGGAGACTCCTGAAGGAGAAGACCAATGAGCGCGATTTGGACCATAGCCCGCAAAGAGTATCAATTAGCAATGCGTTCGATAACGTCCTACATAGTGTCTGTGCTGTTTCTGGTGATCAGCGGTAGTTTCTTTGCCACTACTGTCTTCAAAGTGGGTTTGGCAGAAATGAGGGGGTTGTACAGCTTTCAGCATATCCTCTTTGTGTTTTTTATCCCCGCCATCACCATGGGCAGTATCGCCAGAGAGCGCAGCAGCGGGACAATAGAGCTTTTGAGCACCTTACCTATTCGACTCAGCCATGTGATTTGGGGCAAGATCCTCTCTGCATTTATGCAAGTCTTCACCATGCTCATCTTCAACATAATCCCCTTTGCGATTATTGGGGTATTGGGGCAAAACATCGACTACAATGCCATCATCCTGGGCTTTTTCGGCTTACTCCTGGCAGGAACGGCTTTCATCAGTATCGGTGTTTTTGCCAGCAGCTTGCCCTCAAACCAGGTTTTGGCCTTTGTAATCGCTTTTTTGATAAGCGGATTCTTCTATGTGATCCGCTATCTTTTGGCGCTTGTACCTCTCTCTCTGGTTAGATACCTGCAGTATTTCTCTTTTGAGTATCACCTCTCCGGATTTATGAGGGGTGTGTTGGATCTGCGTGATCTACTCTTCTTTATCGCCGTAATCGTCATTTTTGCCACCTTAGCAGAGTTCAACCTCCAATCCAGAAACATGATGCAGGAGCGGTAGATGCGAACTAAATATAGCATTATCAGTTCCCACGGCATCCGCATCGGCATCGTCATAGCTCTACTTTTAATCAGTTCTCTCGTCACATTCCGTCTGGATCTATCCCGAGAAAGGGCTTTCAGCCTCAGTAAGATCAGCAAAGACCTGGTACGCAACTTGGACGATGTATTGCTGGTAAAGATCCTCTCATCCAATGAGTTACCTGCAGATTTGATCTCTCTGGAGCGCTACACAAAGGACTTGCTGGCAGAATATCAAAGCGCAGGCGGCAATAAATTCCGCTTTGAACACATTCAAACTGCCAGCCACGAGGAATTGCTGGGTATGGCTTATGGCAGTGGACTGGGACCAATGAAATTCCGCATATACGAGAACGATCAGGTAACCGCCAAAGAGGTAATCTTCGGCCTGATATTCGAGTATCAGGGTCGTGTGGAATCCTTGAACCTCAGTCCCAGGATCGAACCCAGACTGGAATATGAGATGACCATGCGCATTCAGAGCTTGGTATCCAAAGACCTGCCCATCGTAGCAGTTTTCCGGGATACCACATACTACCACTTCGATACTAGTATATTCGAACGAGGACTGCGCAGTAATTTCACTGTCGTTGACGCCGATTTATCCAGACCAGTTCAAAATGTTGACGCTCTGCTCTTTACCGGCAGCAGCCGCAATCTGCCCGACCTTTGGCTATACAATCTGGATCAATACCTTATGAAGGGTGGAAGCGTAATTTTCCTGCAAGACAACGTGGATACCGATGGCAGTTACTTGAATAACATACAAAACAACGTAATCAAGATGTTGGAACACTATGGTTTCCAGCTTACCGACGACGTAGTGTTGGACATGAATTGCGACAAGCGGCAGATGGGGATAGGCAGAATGGCCAGTTACCCTATGTACCCCGTCATGAACGGCAGCGATCATCCCATCTCAAAGGACATGGAGGACATTGTCCTGTATCTCGCAAGCGGCATCACTGCTCTGGAAAAAGCAGATTTAAAATATGAAGTCATCCTGCGCAGCTCAGAGAATTCCGGTTGGATGATATCCCCTGAATTTCAGTTGAGCCAAGAACTCTTTTACAATCCGGAATTGGAAGACTTTTCTGCTGGCCCCATTGTTACTGCTGCACTTGCTACCGGGAAGATGGACAGCTGGTTCAGGGATTCCGATCTGGCAAGGCATGACCCTGATTTCACTAGCGAGTCTAAACAAGGGAAACTGATCCTTTTTGCGGACAAGGAGTTGGTGATAAACCCGGACAACCCGATTTTTCGGGATCGAGCAAATGTGATCTACAACTCTTTGGATTACTTCTGCGGAAGAGAATCCATGATCAGGATTCGCAACCGTCACCTGAATAAATCTGTGATAAACATATACAGTTTTATAAAGGATCGCGGCATTGTATGGGGAGACCAGAACAAGACAGTTTATACTATCAAGCTGATTTGCAAAGTTATCTCCATCGCACTCGCTCCCCTGATCCTGATTCTGGCTGGATTGTGGATGGCTCTCAGGCGTAAGCTTAGATTGAGGCATTTAAATGAAAAAGTCTAGATATATCCTCCTGATATTACTCGTGATACTTATCACCGCATATTTTATACTAAGGAGCAAAAAGCCCGTCCAACGTCAGGATGACTTGGTGAACTTGGCTGCAGAAGAGATCAACAGGATAGAGATATGGAATTCCGAAGAAAGGGTGGAATTGATCCTCGATGACGGCATCTGGAAGGTGGCCAAGCCCTTTCTGTGGCCTGCAGACACTTTAATGGTGAACAATTTCTTCCGTGAGGTGGTTCAAGGCACTTTCTCGACCACATCTTTAAGCTCTGCAAAAACAGCTCTGGAACGTTATGAACTGGATGATGACACAGGCACTCATGTGCGCCTGTACGCTGGGGAAAAAAGGGAACACCTGATCTTTGGCAACAACGGCAATTCCTGGGATTACTTCCGGGTCGCGGGAGATACTTTGGTGTATCAGACTCCAAGCAACATCGTGAGACGCTTTGCGCCCAATGTCACGAACTGGCGCGATCCTCAAGCTGTCCATTATTGGGAGCATGAGATCCGTGAGATCCGCAGTAAACATAGGAAGAACGAATTTACACTCCGCCGTGATGAGAGAAAATGGACTTACAAGGACGCTGAAAACGAGTTTGAGGTAGTTCCCTACAATTTTGCCCTCAACAAGATATTAAGTATCTTACAAAACTTCCAATCTTATGTGTTTGAAAGCGATGATGAGCCAGAACTGATACAGCTATTCGAAATCCCCTATTGTACAGTCTGGATTACCGATGTGCAGGGCAAAACCAAGAAGCTAAGCATCGCTGAAAGCCCCAAGAAGCAATATTTCATGATGATCGATGATGAGCCGAAGATACTCTATGAGTTAGTATACGACAGCGTCTATCGCTTCACCAGGGATCCCGATATCTTTATGAGGCATTAAGTTATATGATAATCAAGCACTACAAGAGCTTATCCGAAGATATCTATAGCAAGATAATCCGTCTTTGGCAGGATACGGGTATCACCAATCCCGCCCGTGCCGATAGCTACGAGGCCATAGAGCATTCTCTGCAAAACACTGGAACCATCATCTGTGCAGAAGAAGCTAGTGAAATTGTGGGCGCTATGTGGATAAACCACGATTTTCGCAGACTCTACATTCATCACATGGCAGTAAGCCCCTCCAGGCAGAACCAAGGCATTGGGAAGAAGCTATTGCGTGAAGCTCTCGATATTGCAAAAGCAACGGGATATCAAGCCAAACTTGAAGTTCACCGGGACAATCCAGCAGCACGGCATCTGTATTCGGAAATGGGCTTCAAGGATCTGGACGGCTACATCACAATGATCAAACGGGAACTGTGAGTCAATCCATTAGCATCATCGGAGCTGGTTTGGCAGGCTCGGAAGCCGCATTACAACTGGCGGCCAGTGGCTTTGATGTACGCCTGATTGAAATGCGTCCCAAGCAGAGAACGGAAGCCCATACCGGAGATTTGTTTGCCGAATTGGTATGCAGCAACAGCCTGAAATCCGTGCGATTGGACACCGGAGCCGGTCTCCTGAAAGAGGAATTACACCTGATGGGATCCATCCTGCTTGAGATTGCAAAGCAATCCAAGGTCCCCGCCGGACACGCCCTTGCTGTAGATCGCGAACTCTTTGCTCAAAACGTTACAAGGCGCATTGAAAGCGAACCCAATATCCATATTATCCGTGAGGAAGCAACCGAGCTTCCCTCCGGCAAGGTAATTGTGGCAACAGGACCGCTTACATCAAACGCTATGATGCGCCATCTGCAAAGCCTTCTTGGAGAAGATCAGCTCTTCTTCTTCGATGCCATTGCCCCAATCATTGATGCTGATTCCATCGATATGGACACAGTATATGCCAAAGCTCGCTATGACAAAGGGGAAGCCGACTATCTGAATTGCGCTTTTAACAAAGAACAATACCTGGATTTTGTAAACGCTCTTTTGGCTGCTGAAAAACACGAAGCTCATGAATTTGAAAACGAATTCTTCAATGGCGAAAAATTCAGCTTCTATGAGAACTGCATGCCAATCGAAGAGCTTGCCCGAAGAGGGAAGGACACACTGCGTCATGGTGTGATGCGTCCCATGGGTCTGGAAGATCCCGCCACAGGAGATAAAGCCTACGCTGTATTGCAGCTAAGAGCAGAGAACAAGGACTTCACAGCCTACAATCTGGTGGGATGTCAAACCATGCTGCGCTACCCGGAACAGAAGCGCATTTTCAGGTTGATCCCGGGTTTGCAACATGCGTCCTTCCTGCGCTATGGCTCCATTCACCGCAATTCCTATCTGAATTCGCCTAAGATACTGAATCCCGATCTCAGCTTGAAAGCGCGACCAGATGTATGGATTGCAGGGCAACTAAGCGGAGTGGAAGGCTATGTGGAGTGCATTGCCTCAGGTTTATGGACTACCAGAATCATTGCTGATCAGCTCGCCATGCTGCCGGAAGAGAGCATCATGGGTCAGCTCTGGAGACGACTAATCACCATTCCAGAAAAGGGTAATTTCTCGCCTGTAAATGCGAACTTTGGAATCCTTCCCGCCCTTACAAACGGTATTCGGGATAAAAAGCTGAAGCGGGAAATGATGAGTCAACGATCTCTCGATACTCTTCGGAAGATGCTCAATAGTAATGTAGGAAGTTGAAGCAATATCGATCCGTAGGATGATCTATTTCTCGTATGACGAATTTGTCCGAACAAGTGTCTCCCAGTCTATCCTACCTTCTTCGTCACAAAAGGTGTTGATAAAGTCTTTCGTTAGCTTATTCAATGTGTTTGCATGCTTCGTTTGGTAGGAGATAGACCTTGACTTGGCATCTTGGGCTAGTGGTTCGATAATGTCCAAGTATAGATTACTATCTCCTGAGATAAACTCCCAAAACTTTTGGCCACAGTACTTGTAGTAAATCCCTCTCTGAATCACTAGAATAGCAGCCCCCAAAAAAAGGATTGACTGAATTTGTTCTTTGTTGTTTTCTGTAAAATGATGCCAATAAACCAGACAACATGGAGACATATTATGAACAAGACTATTAGATTGGTTTGCGTTTTAGCCATTTTACTGATGCCGATATTGGCACAAGCACGTATTTTTGCCCGCTGGCACACTTCGATGGGGAGTTTCACAGCGGAATTGTACGATGAGCTGGTTCCCATCACCGCTTTGAACTTTCGCGATCTGGCCAATGATGGTTTCTACAATAATCTCATCTTCCATCGGGTGATAGAAGGCTTCATGATCCAGGACGGTTGCCCCAATGGAACCGGAACCGGTGGTCCTGGTTACAACATTCAGGATGAGTTTCACCCGGATCTTTTGCACGATAGCGCCGGAGTGTTGGCGATGGCTCGTACCACTGAACCAAATAGTGCAGGTAGCCAATATTACATAACTTTGGCACCTCAGCCGCATCTGGACGGCGGATACGCTGTGTTTGGGAGAATAATCGAAGGTCTGGAAAACGTTATGGCTATTGGATCGGTACCCACTAATTCTTCGAATCGTCCCATTACTCCGGTAAACATTTTTATACTACGTATGTTGGATCTGCATCTACTGGATTTCTTTCCGGTTTTGGATGAACCGGTATTACTGGATACAAACACAACTCAAATGTTCATCACTCAAGCTTATACACACGAAGCAACTGTCAGCTACACTTGGTTTTTGAACGACGAACTCCTACCGGACGATACCTTTATGATCGAACGCACATTTGAGAGCGGGAATCATACCTTACGCTGCAACATAGCCTCTTCGGACAGCATAGCCTTTGATGCAGTATGGAATATTCAGGTTTCCAGTGCCAATGAAGACCTTCAGGCACCGGTTGCAGAACAGATCAGCCTGAGCGCGAACCCAAATCCTTTTGGCAGCAATATAAGAATATTATGTAACAGCAAGATCGAACAAAACCTGAGTCTGGATGTTTTTAACCTGCGCGGACAGAAAGTGCGCTCGTTGCAAAAAAGTGCTTCAAAGCAAGGCACATGGGAGCTTGACTGGAACGGCTGTGACGATAATGGACAGCAACTTCCCGCGGGAGTATATCTGCTAAAGATGAAAGCGGATTCCGGCAATCTGTTCCGCAAGATCAGCAAACTAAAGTAATAATATCCGAAAGGCCTCAGCGGTTTTTGTGCACAAGACGGGATAGTAACTGCTCGTAGCTGTCCCGCAACCTGAGCGCAAAGCCAGGTTCAGAATGATCTTTGAAAGCATTTACGGCCTGTTCATAGCCAAAATCAAAGAATTCTCTAGCCTTTTTCAGGTCTGTGAAGCCCAGTTGCGGCTGATGTGCATCGATGATGATGTCCGGTTTATGGTTTATGATGGATTGAATAGCCATGAAACCTTGGTTTTGCATCAGGGATTGCATAAACACATTATAATGCAATAGCTTTCTTGGAGTCCTGGCTTTACTCGGGATGTAATGCTCTGCTTTGTTTGCCACATGCGGCAACACGTTTACTGCAATCGTAATTTCCCCCGGTAATCCGTCAACAAAGGCAAGAGGTAAGGGATGAGAGACTCCACCGTCCACAAACTGATAGTCGCTCATCGCGTGAGGAGCAAAGATGAAGGGCAGAGAACTGGAAGCACGCATGGCGTCTGCCAAAGAGCCGCTATCGATCAGGATAGTCGCTTGCCGATTGAGGTCATACGCTACAGCAATGTAGGGAATATCCGTATCCTCTATTCTGCGGCCATCGGTCCATTCTGCAAATTTCTTCAGGATGGTCTTACCGTCGAAAATCCCGCTGCGAGAGAAATCCAGATTGAGGGGATTGAAAAGCTCTCTGGTGGATACATCTTCTGCCAGACCGAGCATTTCTTCTGCTTCCAGACCGCAGGCGAGACAGCCTCCGATGATCGCACCCATGGAAGTGCCGATCACAGAACTGATCTCGTACTGTTCCTTAATCGCCTTAATTACACCAATATGGGCCAAGCCGTAAGCAGAGCCTCCACCCAGTATCAGAATGGCCTTTTTCATATATCTCTCCTTTTATGGATCCTGCGATGCACTCTGTAATTATGAATCACAACTGCCAAAAAGACCATATTGCTAACCAGAAGCACAATGTTTATGGTAAATACATCGTGGCAGGAGTAATAGATCATGGCAGGAATAAGTATCGCTAGTAAAACAAGCTTAAAAATGATGATCCCACGGGGTAAGCCCATCTTGCGAAACGCCCAGCGTGCCACCGGATTTCGCTCTCGATAGTAATAGTGAGGCCACATCACGAGATATGTGGAATGAGCATCAAAGCCGTTCAGCAGTACAAATGCAGCGAGTAGCGGCCAAAATAGCTTTGTGGAATAAAGTATATCTATCACGCATATTCCTTAGTAGATTAATTCCATAGTGTATTAGATCATACTTTGCTGTTACCCAGAATCTGGCAAGAGAAATCATGTTGCATATGTCGATATTGATTGGGTAGGTATGCTCACCTGCCCCACGCTGCCGGATTCTTCTACGGATTATCCAGATAAAGCATACAGAAATTGTAAATTCAATAGATCATAGGGATTATAATACTGTGTCTATTGTCCTGAATAGCATTTTCGCATGGACGTCCCATACGGCTCAAATTAGTCCTTTACAAGATTTGACTGCCTCAATTTAATGACATTTAATGAGGTGTGGAATCTGCATCGAACATTGAAGATAGTATAAAAGAGATCATAATCGATCACCGGATCACTCCTCCAAGATATTGAGAATAAATAAAATGAATAAAGGATAAAGCATGGACAAAAAGTGGCTCATCCCACCTGGTCTGAATGCTGAGGATGTTGAGGCCGTACGGAGCATAGCTACAGAGTTGAAAGTTGGCGATCTGATCGCAGAACTTCTATATCGTCGTGGCTTGCATCGAGCGAAGGACATCTATGATTTCTTCAATCCCGATCTCTCCCAAATAACCGATCCTTATCTGTTTGAAGAGATGGAGATTGCCGTAGAACGTATTTTGGCAGCAGTGGACAAGAAGGAGCTAATCACCATATACGGAGATTACGATGTGGATGGCACTACTGCCACCGCACTTCTGTACCTGGGTTTAAAACGCATCGGGGCAAACATCGATTTTTACATCCCCCACCGTATGATAGACGGTTATGGACTGTCTTTGGGCAGTCTGGATCAACTACGGGAAAACGGCAGCAAGTTGATCATCAGTGTGGATTGCGGTGTAAACGCCATGGAAGAGATCAAGGCTATTTCGGACTTGGGAATGGAGATCATCATCACTGACCATCACAATCCTAAAGCTGAACTACCTCCAGCATTGGCAACCATCAATCCAAAGATCCCCGGTTGTAAATACCCCTTCCCTCATCTTGCCGGAGTGGGTGTTGCATACAAACTCTTGATGGCGATCTACAAGAAACTGGGCATCGATGGCACAGAGAATGTGTTGAAGTATATGGACTTGGTTGCTGTAGGTACGATTGCGGATATCGTTCCCTTGATCGGAGAGAACCGCATCTTTGCCTCCATCGGGCTACAACACCTCATCGAGATGAAGAACCTGGGATTGAACGCCCTTATTCAACTCTGCGGTTTAAATCAGAAAACTCTGGATACCACAGATATCGTGTTTGGCATCGCTCCTCGGATAAATGCCGCGGGACGAATGGGAAGCGCCGCTTTGGCGGTGGAGCTGCTGATCTCCACCGATGAAGTACACTCCATGGAACTGGCTGAGATGATCGAACGTGATAATTCCCTGCGTCAACAGGAAGATCAGAAAACCTTCCATGAAGCCTGCGAGATCATAGAGAAGAAATATAAGAATATGGGCAATACTCCTTGCATGATTGTGTCTTCAGACGATTGGCATCAGGGTGTGATCGGTATCGTGGCCTCCAAGCTGGTGGAAAAGTATTACCGGCCTGTAATCATGATCTCCTTCAAAGATGGTTTTGGCAGCGGCTCTGGTCGCTCTGTAGCAGATTTTGATCTCTTTTCTGCCTTGCAGCATATCGAACACAATCTGCACAGTTTCGGTGGTCATAAATACGCAGTGGGACTTACCATATATCAGGAATACCTGGATCGTTTTGAGAATGAGCTTTCCCGCTATGTAGCGGACAATCTGCAATTGGATCAGATCCAGCCTCCCTTGGTAATCGATCATGAGATAGAGCTTTACGACATCAATGAATACCTTCTGGACAGCCTGGAGCGATTTGCCCCCTTTGGGCCAGAGAACCTGCGTCCCACCTTTATGACGCGCAATGTAAGCGTGGCAAATTATCCGTATAACGTCGGCCGAAACCACTTGAAGCTGAAAGTGGTCAAGGATGGAGTCGCTTTGGATTTGATCGGATACAATCTAGGCGATTACCTTACTCTACTGAAAAAGAATAGCATCATAAACATCGCCTACACACTGGAATACAATAGATTTGGCAACAAATCGTCGATCCAGGGGAAACTGAAAGACCTGCAAATATTAGGAGCGTGAGAAATGAGAAAGATAAGCTTTCTTCTGCTACTTGTCTTATTGGGCTGCTCGGCCTCCAAAAAAGGCCTCCCCAGGGAAATAAGCACATTCACTCTGTTTGATACCATTAGTTTCGAAGAAACTGTGCAAAAGGCTTATTATCACCCCGGTACGAAGACAGTTTATGCCATGCAAACCGGGAGTCAGGAAATTGTCTTTTGGCGCAACGGCAAGCGTCAAAACGCCATTGGTGGATTGGGAAACCAAGCTACAAACTTTCGCAGTTTGGCAGATTTTACCATGTCACAGGATGGCAGCATCTTCGCACTGGATTCTGTAGCTAGAGTGATAAAAAAGTTCAATCCCGATGGGAAACTGATCGGGGATATGGAACTGAGCTATGTGCAACAACCCACGAAACTGGCTCTGGGAAACAGCCAGAATGTCTTTGTTTACGATGCGGCCGGATCAGAGATCATCGCCTATGACTTGCTGGAAGGAGCTGAACTGTACCGCTTCGGCAAGTTCGAATTGAGCACCGTACATATGCTGTACGCAAATAAAGATTATGTGGTGGCTTACGACGATACCAAAGGGGAAAACACGCTGTTCTCCAGTTTGGGGCAGATGATCTCCAAAGATAGCGGACAATTGGTGTATGACCTCTACAACAATGCTATTGGCTTGAATGACGAGGCACTTATCAGCAAGATGAGTTCGGCATGGCTGCCAATGACTGGCGAAGTGGGGCTGATGACTATCTGTGGTGATACTATTGCGATTGTGGTAGGCAAACAAGTGCGTTTGTTGAAACTGGATTATGCTGAGGTTCTTTAAAACCTTCTACTTGCCCCTGATTGCAGGGATTCTGTTAAGCCTGTCCCGGGTTCCATTGTACTTGGGCTGGCTTGTGTTCGTGGCGTTTGTGCCACTGTTGTATTACTTTAAGCAAGGCAAGCATACATTAAAACAAAACCTGATCTCCGCTATGTTGTTCTGTTTGGTGCAGATTTTGGTGGTTTTCAACTGGATTGGTTTGGTTACTCTGCTCGGATTGGTGGGAATATGGCTGATCTTTTCAGTGTATTATCTAATCACTTTTTTGGTTATCGAACAGGTGTGGCGCAAATCCCAGGCACTTGCCTACCCGATCTTTGTAACCGCCATCATCAGCTTTGAGTATCTGCAAAACTTTGGCGAAATGCGCTTCCCATGGTGGAACATAGGCTACTCCCTAGCGGATTACACTACTCTTTTGCAAGCTTTGGATTTGGGTGGATTGAGCCTGCTAGCTCTGTTAGTGCTTAGCATCAATTATTTAGTTTATCAGCTTACTCTGGGCAAACGCAGAGCAATCTTTCCCATAGTCGTGTGCTGTATAGCCTGGTATGCGTACGGCCAATACCGCCTGCTCACCTTGCCTCTAGAGAAGCAAAGCCAAAGAATCAGCGTGATGCAGCCATCCATAGAGCAAGATGAGAAATGGGATATCGAGAAATACCGGGAAATTATTGAAGTATATCGGGAACTAAGTGCGCAAGCTTCTAAAAACGGAACTCAACTGCATATCTATCCCGAAGCAGCCATCCCGGACTATCTGATGTATTCAGAGCAAGCCCACACAGATCTGACCAGCATTATAGACGCAAATCAAATGAGCATTTTCACCGGCTTTCCCCATGTGGAACAAGCTCCTCCGGAACATCCTCAATCCCATTACTATTACAATGCTGCCGCTCTTTTTCACCCTTATCGACATGAACCCAAACTGTTCTACAAAAACATCCTGGTTCCGGTGGGTGAAAGAATGCTGTGGTTGGATCATTTCCCCTTTTTGTGGAAGCTGCAGTTTGGTCAGGCAAATTGGGAGTTTGGCACCACCATCCCTCGTTATGAATATGACGGTATGGAGTTCACTCCCTCCATATGTTACGAATTGGCCTTCCCGCATTTTATGCAGCGGGCAAATTTCAACTCCCGTAAAGCAGATTTTCATGTGAACATCACGAACGATGCTTGGTTCGGAACCTCATACGGCCCATGGTTGCATGGCATGATGAGTAAATTTAGGGCAATCGAATCTCGCATACAGATTTATCGTAGTGCCAATACCGGTATTTCCATGATCGTAAATCCAAAGGGAGAGATTATCAGCTCGGCCTCATTGTTTGAACGTACCAACATTAACGCGGAGCTCTACACATGTGCCGATACGCCCTTATATCATAGAATCTATCCTTACCCCTGGATATTTGTGTGCCTTACGGCAGTCCTTACCATCTATAGCTTCATTATTCCAAGGAGAGGCCTATGACCAAGCATTATTACAGTATTGGCGAAGTAAGCAATCTGTTGGATGTCAAACCTCATGTTTTACGCTATTGGGAAGTAGAGATTCCCGCCATCCGCCCCAAAAAGAGCGGACACAAACGCCGTTACAATCTGCAGCAAATTGAAACCCTGAAGAAGATCAAGGACATGCTATACAACCAACACTATACTATTGAGGGAGCCAAGCAGAAGCTGAGATTGGATAAAGAACTGCGGCAAGAGCTACGCGAAGAAGCGGTGGCCAAGCAGAGACTAAAAGTGGATGCGGCCTTGCCGGCAATTGCGAAAGAACTGATGGACTTAAAGAACGGTCTCATTCAACTGAAGAAAGAATGTAAAAAATTAGCAGGAAAATAACAAATGGAATTTCAACGTATAATCCAATGCCTTCAAGAATTTTGGGCGGGAAAGGGCTGCAACTTGATTCAGCCATACGACATCGAAATGGGTGCCGGAACCTTTCATCCGGCCACTTTCTTTGGCGCTTTAGGAAATAAAGACACCGCCATCGCCTATCCCCAAGCCTGCCGCAGACCCAAAGACGGACGTTATGGGGACAATCCTAATCGCTTTCAGCATTATTACCAGTTTCAGGTGATCATCAAGCCCTGCCCGGACGACATCCAGAATCAGTATCTGAAGAGTCTTCAAGCTATTGGTATCGAATTGGAGAAACATGATATTCGCTTTGTGGAAGACGATTGGGAGTCTCCTACCCTGGGCGCCTGGGGCTTGGGTTGGGAAGTATGGTTGGATGGCATGGAGATATCACAATTCACATATTTTCAACAAGTCGGCAGTGTGGATGTATTCCCAGTTCCGGTGGAGCTGACATATGGTTTGGAGCGCTTGGCGATGTATATTCAAGATGTCTCAGATTATCGAGAGTTGGATTACAGTGCCAAAAGCAAATATGCGGACTTATATTATCACAAAGAACTGGAATACTCTGCCTACAACTTTGAGTATGCGGACACCGCTCTCCTTTTTGATTTGTTTACAAAATACGAAACCGAGTGCCAGAGACTAATCCAGGGGGGGTTGGTATATCCCGCCTACGATATGCTTCTGAAGAGCTCTCACACCTTCAACCTGCTGGATGCCAGAGGCGTGATCAGCGTTACTGAGCGTGCTGCCTACATCGGCAGAATCCGCAATCTGGCAAAGATATGTGCCACCACCTACATGGCAAAGTATTGTAAGGAGGAAAAATGAACCATCCTTATGGCGGTTTGCTGAATGCACTCAGCAATATCCAGGATCGCTTGATCCAAGTAAACGTGTACAAAGACCTCTGGGGCAGTTACAACTCTGTAGTAATCCTGGACGAGGATCCTGACGGCTGGCTGCTGAAGCTGACTCCTTTGGCCAAATATATCCACAAGCATAGATTGAATTTGCCCCTGATAATCAATCGCCGTTTTATCCAGTATTCTCTGGATTCCTATCCGCTTGAGTTCATCAACATAGTTAGCAGCCAACACATGAATCTGATGCAGAAAGAGGACTTGCTTTCAAATCTGAAAATAGTGCCTTCCGATGTTCGTCTGCAAATGGAGCGCGAGTTCAAGAGTAAATGGCTCCTTACTCGCCAGATTGTTTTGGAAGGCCGGATGAACAGCCGCAATCTGCGAGAGACTCTGCACATTTCCATTCGAGCGTTGATTCCCGCATTTAAAGGCTTCTTCTTCCTGGCAAATCAGACATATCCTCAGAGCCGCAAAGATCTCTTTGATCAAGCTGCTTTGATCACCAAGATCGATTTGAACGCCCTGGGTATTTGGCTGGAAAACAGCATTATAGAACTTGCCGATATAGAACGATATCTGGCAATCCTGCAAAAACTTATGGAATTGATGGAGACATATCCCATAGACGTATGATTCAGTGTAAATACAATCTTGGAGACAGCAAAAAGCCAGTTCTGGCACTTGCAATTCACAATGGACATCGGATTCCTGAGGCCATGAAACCTTATACAAGCATAAGCGCTTCAGACCGCTTTCGTGAAGAGGACCCTCATACCGGGCTTTTCGCTGCCTTATTTGAAAACCACTTGATAGTGGAAACCAGCCGTTTTGCCGTGGATCTGAACCGGGGACTGGAGAAATGCGTATATCTGAAGCCAGAAGATGCCTGGGGCTTGGAAACCAGAATTGGAACGATGCCTGATCCTTTGTACAAAGACTTGCTCGGTTCTTATACTGATTGGTACAACACTCTCATCTATCAGGTGAACAGATTGTTGAACATCCACCCCTTTCTATTTGTGCTGGATATTCACAGCTTCAACCACCGCCGTGGTGGAGCAGATGCAGAACCAGATCCCCAGATTGATAATCCTGATATCATCCTGGGGCGCAGCAATATGCCCCAAAAGCTCTACCCCTTGGTGGAAGATTTACGAGAGAGGTTGAAGGGGAAAGACTTCTTGGATTCTCAACTGGATGTCCGCTGTGATGTGAAATTCCCCGGTGGACAATTGCCCCGCTTTCTCCATGAACGTTATCCCGATCGAGTACTCTGCATCGCCGTGGAGTTTAAAAAGATATTTATGGACGAATGGACAGGGAAGCTAGATCCCGTCGCCATGCATGACTTACAAGAAATCTTTGTATCAGTAGCCCAAGGGTGGATCCGGGATCAATATTCCAAAATCACCTAACAGTAATACTATTACCTGCCTGTTTGAGAATGGAACAGCGCCTGCAAAAGGCTATACTGCCCATTTTTAACCTCAATAGGTTACTCTCTCGTCAAGTTTCTTATTGACAAAAGAAACTAAGCATAAGATACTTGGTACATGGACTTAAAACCATGGAGGTAAAGATGATTACATTACGTCAAGTATGGCATTGCCCAATATGTGGAAATACAGTAGAAGCTGTATATGGTGGTCAAGGTGAATTGGTATGTTGTGGCGAGCCGATGAAGCTATTAAAAGAGAATGCTGTGGACGCAGCCAAAGAAAAGCACGTTCCTGTCGTAAGCGACTTGGGTAACTCCATCAGGGTCGAGGTAGGTTCTGTACCTCATCCGATGGAAGAGAAGCACTATATTGTTTTTGTGGAAGTACTTACAAAGAAGAAAGTATATCGTCACGAGTTCAAACCCGGAGAAGCTCCCGTAGCGGAGTTTCCGGTTAAGAAAGCCGAAGTGGAATCAGTACGAGAGTATTGCAATCTGCATGGCTTGTGGAAAGCATAAAAAGAAACACCTGGAGGTAGATAAATGTCCTTTAAAGATAGCAGAACTGCAGAAAACCTAATGAAATCATTTGCTGGAGAGTGTCAAGCCAGAATGCGCTATGAGTACTCTGCCAAGACTGCAAAGAAAGAAGGCTTTGAACAAATTTCCAATATCTTTGTGGAAACAGCTTTAAACGAAAAAGAACATGCCAAAGTATTCTTCCGCCACTTGTTAAAAAACGGCATTGAAGGCGAGATGATCAACATCACCGCCTCATATCCCGTGGGCTGGAGCGAGACCGAAGAAGGCACGATCAAGAATCTGGATTATGCCGCCAAGGGTGAAAACGAAGAATGGACCGAGCTCTATCCCATGTTTGCAGACATCGCCGAGGAAGAAGGCTACAAAGATATCGCCCTATCTTGGAGGATGGTATCTAAAGTTGAAAAAGAACACGAGAAGCGCTTCCGAATACTCTATAATAACGTGAAAAACCTGAAAGTGTTCAAGAAGGACGATAAAGTATTTTGGAAATGTCTAAATTGCGGTTATATTCATGAAGGGGATACAGCTCCCAAGGTGTGTCCCGTGTGTAATCACCCGCAAGCATATTTTGAACTACATATAGAGACATACTAAATCCTGGAGGATATCAATGCAAAAGTATCAATGCATCGCCTGTGGCTGGATTTACGATCCCGCTGAGAACGACAACATACCGTTTGAACAACTTCCTGAAGATTTTGTTTGCCCAGAATGCGGTGTCAGTAAAGACATGTTCGAACCACTTGATTAACAGATCCTTTAACGCCGGGAAGCTAACAACCTTCCCGGCATTTGCTTATTAATCCTTCCTGGTCCTATGTCGAGGAGTTATGACAATCCCTGAATTCAATGAAATCTTGGATTTTGCCGTTGAACGCGAGCAAGCAGCAGTATCATTCTATAGAAAACTGCAACAACAAAGCAAATTTGCCGATCAAAAGGAGATGCTCAAGGAACTGGAACAGATGGAGATGGGGCATATAGTGGTTATTGAGAGCATTCGTAAAAAGGGCGTGAAAGCCGAAGATATCCAAAAAACCAGAAACCTGAAGATCAGCGAATACTTAGTAAAAGAACCGGATGAAAAGGAACTGAGCTACCAAAGCATCCTCATCCAAGCTATGAAGCGCGAAGAAAGCTCTTTCAAGCTATACTCCGAGATGAGCCTGAAGTTCACCGATGAGGAAATATCCACTCTCTTTCGCAGATTGGCCTCCGATGAAGCCAAACACAAGCTGCATTTTGAAATACTATACGACGAGTTTATCAGCAAGGGAAATTGAAACTAGCATTAGACTGCTCTCAGAGCTCCGGATCCATCGCCCTCAGCGATAAGGAACGCATTTTATATAGCGCTTTCTTTGATATCCGCATCACTCACAGCGAGACCCTGATGCCCGTATTGGATGCTGCGATGAAATTGTGCGGTTACCAGCCTCAAGACATCGAGGAGATATATGTCTGTCTTGGTCCGGGATCATTTACCGGACTGCGTATAGGCCTTTCCACAGCAAAAGGTATTGCTTTTGCCCACAATCTCCGGGTACTCGCTTTCAGCTCTTTGGAATTAACCGCTCTGCCTTGCGTTATCAGCGGAAAGAATATACTGAGCCTGATCGATGCCAAAATGAAAGAAGTATACTTGGCGGGATTCGATGAACGGTTGCAGCCCACCATTCCCCCCTGTGTGATCTCACCGGGGGATATTGTCAATTATAAGATCCAGGATTATATCCTCACCGGCAGCGGAACTGGAGCGGTGGCCTCAGTCCTTCAATCTGCAAACATCGAAGCCTTCATTGCCCCGGTCTATCTCCATCATCCCAAAGCGGAACTACTCTTTGAACTGGAGCAGTACACCCACCCAAAGATATATCAAGGCAAAGACTTAGCTGATCTGGAACCACTATACATCCGTGATAGCACTGCCCAGATCAAGCATAAGGCAAAAAGTTAGATCCTTCCTGTATCAACCGAACCAATATATCAATAATGGCACATAAAACAGCGCTATTATTATTGAAAAGCTCACCATCGTTGCAGCAAACTCCCGATCCATGTTCTCCAGATTCGCAAAAATCAAAGTGTTAAAACCAATCGGAAGTGCCGAACACACGATCACTGTAGTAGCGGTAAGCTCTTGCAATCCAAAGATTAAAGCCAGAAGCCAACCGATTCCCAATCCCAAACCCATGCGGATGAAGATCGCCAAAAATGCTTTGCCAATGTTCTTTCTGCGAGGTGCAAAGTACAAACCCAAGGCAATCATTACCAAAGTTGTAGTTGGCTGCCCAATCAGGTTCAAAACATTCACTGACACCGGATTTAGTTTGAATCCCAGGACTTTTATCAGCAAAGCAATCAGCATGGCATAGAGTGGCGGAAGCTTCAGGAATTTACCCCAGGCAATTTTGTCGGTATGGGCATTGTCACCATATTTGATGGCGTTAAAATAGGTAAACGTGAATATCATGAAGGTGTTGCCGATGTCAAACAGCGACGCCCTGGCCAGACCCTCATCGCCAAAAGCTGCATGAAAGAGGGGTAGAGCATAGGCGGTATTCATTATCATCGTGCCCACCAAAAAGCTTCCGAACATCGGTCTGGGAAGCTGCATTGCCTTGTTTGCCAGAGTGGATACCATGTACATCACCATCACCACTATCATGGCAAAGACAGGGATGAATAACATCTCTGCACTTACCTGAACATTGTATATTGCCAGGATAGTAAGGGCTGGCAGACTGATGTTCAATACAAATTTAAGCAGGATGGGGGCATCATCTTTGCTCAACATTCGCAGTTTCTTGACGCTCACTCCCACAAAGAATGCTACTATCAGCGGAACTATCTTTTCTACAAATGGATTCATCTCTTCTTGCTTTTATCTTCTATGGCAAAAGCCCTGTACAATATATTCAGTTTACCTTCCAATATCTGGTTGTGGTTTTTTTCTCTCTCAGACGCAGCTTCTTCGTAATACTCAAATTCCTGCTCTTGTGCCAGATCTGCATCCAGTTGCCACTTGTGATTGTATGTGCGTTCATTGATGGCCTCCAGGCGGGCCAGTTGTGCAGTACTGAAGCTTTTATCCATACCAGTTGCCATCAGTTTGTCATAATCCACTTTTAACCGATGGATCTCTGCCAACCGGATGATGCGAATAATCTCGTCTCTTCCCAGGCTGCGCTGTGCACTCAACTCCTGGTAGATCTCTCGTTCAGTAGTAAATGTCCTGCCGTTCACAGTTGATAAGCAAGAAATATCGAAGCCTTCTTCAGAAATCTTGGTAATAGATTTTCGATCAAATATATAGCGCGTATCCTGATACACTTTTTGTTCAAAGACATTTTGAATGATGAAGAGCAGAATAAAGCTGATGAGCGCCGCCAAAACCGGAGCCGCAATCCAGGCCAAAGAAATTCGCCCCAGGATGTTGTAACGGATGTTTTTTCCGCCCTTGGCTAAACCGATACCCACAACAGCGCCCACAATCACTTGCGTGGACGATACCGGAACCAGAGGAATGGTGGGTAAGCCGCTGTTCAAGAGAATATTGTAGAGTCCGCGGGATGCAAAAATGAACAACACAATAGCTTCCGCACTAAGAGCAACCAAGGCTGTGATCGGAGACAGATGAAAGAGATCCTTGCCCACTGTTCGCATCACTTTGTGAGAGTAGGTGTAGATTCCCACCACTATAGACAATGCGCCCAAAAGATATAGTTGCTGCAGTCCCGAGATTGTTATCTTGCTGCTCAGCACCAGATCCTTGAAGGGAGACACCGGAACAAATACTCCCACTACGTTCGCGATGTTGTTCGCCCCCAAAGAATAAGCGCCAAATGCACCTACTACGATCAGGGCATAACGGATCATGAGATCCTGTACCAGCAAATGCGTGCGCGATCTGTTTATAATGGGCTTTACCAGATGGAACAGGATAGCGGCGATACTCGCTGAAAGCACAAAGGCCATCACCCAGGATGAAGCGATGGTAATGAGCGACGAATAATCTGTGAGCCTGCCCGTAAACAGATTCCAGCCGATGATCGCTCCCACAATGGTTTGAGATGTAGATACCGGAATGCCGATGCGCACGATCAGCGTAATGGTCAAAGCTGCTGCCAAGGCCACTGTAAACGCCCCGCCCAGGGCATCCACAGAGCCCAATCTGCCCAGAGTATTCGATGGTCCACTGCCCTCAAACACTGCTCCCAAAGTAATGAAGATTGCAGCAATAAGAGCAGCTTTCTTGAATTTCAGCATGCGGGTTTCCACTGCAGCACCGAAGATGTTGCCGGTATCGTTAGCTCCCAGCGACCAACCCAAGAAAAGTCCGCTTAGCAGGTAGAAAAAGAACATGCTGGCTTACAACTGCCGTTTAATAGTGTAGATGGATAGCCGGTCACACACATTCTGGGCAGCGTCAGAGATCTTTTCGATGTGAATGGCAAAGAAACGCAATTGACTCTTGCGGGATAGTTCGATTTCCATGCCAAATATCTGCCGGCGCAAACGCTCTCCGATGTGATCCGCCTCACGCTCGAAGAAATAGACTTTGTGAATGTAATTGTTCACTGCTGAAAGATCCCGGAAAAACGACCTCACTGCATACACCAGTTGCTCCACCGCTGCCACTGAAGCTCTGGTGGTCTGCATCCACAAATCGTTCAATTCAGAGGGAATATGAGGAAGCTCAATGGAAAACTGCAACAGGGAATCCTTGATGTTGTCTATCACTTCATCGGTGTTTTCCAAGATTGCCAACACATCCCCCCTGTTCTCTGGAATCAGGGTACGTTCATACAGGAATCGTTCGATACTTACTCTCAAGTCATCTGCGCGATGCTCATAATCGCAAATCTGCGTCAAGCGCTCTTCAAACTGCTGTGTGCGTCCCTCCAGATAGTCCTCCACAGCCAGTTGAAAAGTAGTCGCGGAATCACTAACGATGTCCAGAAAAGTATCTATCTGAGATTCTACGAATCGGGTGGTTTTTAGTAGCAGGGCCATGATCTCACCTTCTATAACAATTTCATCTATATTGCAATATATACCTAAGCTGTTTTTTGTCAAGCAATTCAGTTGCCTCACGATTATTATCCAAAAGGATCATAAGCCGTAGTTGAGTCGATGGTCTGGTTGGTTCTTTTTCTGAAAGAAAAGGTATATGAGTACATTACAGGCGGACGCCGTTCCGCCTTTATTAATGTGTAAGCGATGTTATACTCATGCAATTTCAGCGCTACAGCGAGCACCGGCACAGTTCAGCCAGTTTTCTTCTTCTTTCCTCCTCTGCGCTATCTATACTTGAACCTGATATTATCGAGTTATCATCGAGTGAACACAGGATCACAACACCTTTATATCAGCTTCGGCATAGCTTTGGTTTAAGAGTCGTCTCGATGCTTGTTCCTGTCCACAAATTCCTTTTTACCTTGACACCAAGCGGCAATATCCAAAAATGCAACAAAGGATTGAAAAGAAAGATGAATAAACAGCAGAACCGGCTCTTGGGGCTGGATAAGATTTATGAATTGATCTCAGTTCCCGGTGATTTCTTTGAAGCGGTAAAACGTCAAAAACTGAGCTCCGTATACCATGAACCTCTCGAGATCATTGAGGCATACCGGAGACGGGAATGCTTCATAGCGGAGCTTAGTCACGATTCTGAAGCGAAATGGAACAATCTGCTGGCTCATTTTATGGATTTTAATCTTTCCATATTCAAAAAAGGTAATCCTGCCATCCACGAGCTTTACGAGCTAAAGAGCTTCATCTATCATTACGACGCCCTCAAAAAGTATGCTGAGTCCCACAAAATTGCTGCTTATGATCTGCCGGATTTGGAAGGGCTTTTTGTGCTTTTGGATCCTGAAGGCGGCAGAATCCCCTCTTTCCGGTTATCCCCGTTGTATAGTAAAGCCCTGCAGAATATGGTCAAGCGCAGGAATGAGCTGAACAGAAGGCTGAAACACAGCCGCAAAGAATTCTTGAATGAAGCCCAAAGTAAACTGGGTATAGACAACTTAAAAGACGAGTTTGTGCTCTCCCGCAATCAGCAGAATCTGATCCTAAAAATCCAAAACAGCATCTACTTCACGCTAAGTCGCGAAAGCATCAGCAACTTGATCTTTATTTTGGCGGACAATCCGGAAACAAACGGCATCAAGAAAGAACTCGCAGCATTGGCAAAAGAGATCGAAAGTGAGGAATACAGCATATTGAAACGCTTGGGAGAAGAAGTATCGCAGCAATATGATTTATTAAAGCGTGCTCTTGCTAGCGTAAAAGAACTGGGATGGGATTTCTCTCTGGCTGCTTTTGCTCGCCGATACCGCTGTTGCATTCCCAAAATATCGGATCACATCTCCCTAAAGCAAGCCCGTAATCTGCCTTTGGAACTGGCAGTCCTTAGCCGTAAACGCAGTTATCAAAAGTTGAACCTGGATTTTTCCACCAATGCAAACCTGATCACCGGACCAAATATGGGTGGGAAAACCAGCATCCTGAAATGTCTGGCTCAATGCGCCATTTTACTGCGTTTTGCCATCCCCCTGCCTGCAGAACAAGCTACACTGCCCATCTATGATTTCGTATATTACAACCATGCCTCAGAAGCTGAAGACCTCTCTTCTTTCGGCTATGAACTGGTGGCATTCTGCAGCGCTCTGAACAAGGAAGGACGCGGATTGTTCCTTCTGGATGAATTTGCCAAAGGAACCAATCCCCGGGAAGGTGAAGCTCTTGCTGCTGCAGTTATTACGTATCTATCGAACAGCAGACATACCACCATTGCTGCCACCCACTTCACTGCTCCTGCCCTGTTAAGAGGAATCCGACAATATCAGATCAAGGGCATTGATGCCGATGCCGAACAAAGTATGTGCGAGGATCTGAACGAGCGCCTGCGCAAGCTTTCTCAAGCTATGGACTACAACCTGGTGCATTTGAAAGCAAACCGAAAACCTCCGATGGACGCCATCAGGATAGCCTCCATTCTGGGTATGCCGAGAGAAATCCTGGATTTGGTGAAAGAGCAAGAATAATGGGAAAGACAAGCCTGCAGCAATGTATGAAACTGGCCTTGGAAACGGGTCGCATCATCCTGGAAAGCGGTGGTGCCACAAACCGGGTGGAGCTGATGATCCACAAAGTGTGCATTGGTTTGGGTTTTCCGGATTGTGAGTCTTTTGTAACTCCCACCGGCATCTTTCTTTCCATCAGCGACAAAGATGAGGAACTGAGCACAAGTATAAAGCGTATAGACCATCGCCGCATGGATTTGGGTAAGATCACAGAAATCAGCCGGGTGGTCAATTGTCTTCATAGCGGACTCTGTGATCAAGAGCTAATGGGACTATCCAAAAGCGAATACTTTGCTCGTGAGTTGCAAAGAATCCAAGCCGAAAAAACATACCCCATGTGGCTTACCAATCTCAGCGGCGCTTCAACCAGCGGTTTCTTTTGTTTGCTCTTCGGAGGTTCCTGGAGCGAATTTGCAGCAGCTTTTATCATGGGCTTTTTGGTAAGTGCCAGCTTGAAATACATCTCCAGATTGCCGGTAAACAACTTTCTGCTCAATGCCCTGGCAGCAGCTTTGATAGTATTGATCAGTAAAACTATGGATATCTTCATTCCCTTTATCCGCCTGGATTACATCATCATCGGCGGCATCATGATTCTGGTGCCTGGTTTGCAGATAGTAAACGCCATCAGGGATACCATGAGCGGAGATCTGGTGGCCGGAACAGCGCGGGGAGCGGAAGCCATCATCATCACCATCGGCATTGTTGCTGGCAGCGGTGCCATGATAAAACTATGGGAATTGTGGTCTTGATATGCGCCCTTTCGACAGTCTTACTTTGATGCAGTTCTGCTGGGCATTTCTGGCAATATTGGGCTTTTCCCTACGTAGCAACCTGCGTGGAATGCGGGTTTTCTTTACTGCTCTGGGGGGTGCTGTCTGCTGGGCAAGCTATTTGATTATACACTACTACTCAAAGTCGATGTTGCTTTCTGTGTTTCTGGCAATTATCTTAGTATGTATCTATTCGGAAGTGGTAGCCAGATTGTTGAATACTCCCGTCTCGGTGTTCGTTATCTGCGTAATCATCCCCCTAGTTCCAGGGCGCAGCCTTTATTATGCGATGAGTGCCTACATAAGCGGGAAATCTGCCCAAGCCTCAGGTTTGATCTTTGACACCCTGATGATCTCCGGAACCATTGCGATCGCCATTGCGATAGTTGCGTCTGCTACCCAGCTCTGGATCAAGAAGATACAGCGTAAATAACATGGAGAATGTAAACAATGAATAAATCTGTTAAACAGCAGCAACTTGAGAAACGCATCTTGGGATTACTCTCCGGTAAAGCCTTGAAGGTTGCCGAGATAATCTTTGAAGATCACGAGATCCAAGCTCTGCAAGAATATGCCAACATAGTATCGATTAAGCGACTGGGTTACAACGATCATGGCCCGGTTCATATGCGTAAAGCCACTCTGAATGCCATCAGGATGTTTCAGTTGCTCAATGACGCCGGCATTCAAATGAATCTGGAAAAAGAACATGTAGGAACGGCTGATGATTCATTGGTAGGAGTGATCCTGGCATCTTTATTACACGACCTTGGCATGAGCATAGCCCGGGACAGCCATGAATTCCTCAGCATCCAGATCGCAACCCCATTCATCGATAGGGTTCTCAGCAGTATTCACAACGCTGATGAGTACAATATAAAGGCGGCCATACGCTCGATCACCATTGAAGGAATCTTCGGACACATGGCCACACATAAAATACACTCTTTGGAAGCCGGATTGGTGCTGATCGGTGACGGCAGCGACATGGAGAAGGGTCGCGCCCGAATCCCCGCTATGCTCTCTCAAAAAGCGCGCCCCGGTGATATTCATCGCACTTCCGCCTCTGCCATCCAAAAAGTGAAGATACACAAAGGAGAGGAAAAACCGATCCGGATCGAGGTGGAGATGTCTGCGTCGGTAGGCTTCTTCCAAGTGGAAGAGGTATTTTTCCCAAAGATCAACATCAGCCCGATAAAACCATATATAGAGCTGTTTGCCGGTGTTACCGACCGGGAAAAGCTACGCTATCTATGAACTATAAAGCATTTACATATTGTGATATTATAGCCGCGGGAGTGAAAGATGTCTGCTGTGCCCCAAAAGCACAGAGGAAAGTCCGGACACCATGGGCAGGATACTTCCTAACGGGAAGCTGCAGCAATGCAGAGCAGCTCCACAGAAACAAACCGCACAGTGCCAATTTGGCGCTGTGTAAGGGTGAAATGGTGGTGTAAGAGACCACCGGTGCCATTGGTGACAGTGGCAGCCAGGAATGCCTTATCCGGTGCAATGCCAAATAGGGAAGCTATGGTGTGCCCACACCGCTTCCGGGTAGGCAGCTAGAGCCAAAGCGAGAGTTTTGGCCCAGAGGGATAGACATCGGTCCCCCCGGGGATTACAGAATCCGGCTTATTGAGCTCCCGCGCTTGTTATCACTTACTTTACAGAAGGCCTTATTGGATCGCCTCAATCGTTACAGCAGTTCCGGATGCAGATACCATTAGCATACTCTGTCCCACTACCTCATAATCTATATCGACTCCCACTACAGCGTTGGCGCCCATTTGAGACGCCAAGTGCTTCATCTCCCCCAAGGCCGCATTTCTGCCTTCACGCAGCTTACTTTCGTAGGCCCCGCTACGTCCGCCGATGATATCCGTAATGGATGCCATCAGATCTCGAACAATATTCGCTCCCATGATGGTCTCTCCGGTTACTACATCATGATAACGGATAATCCTGAATCCTTCCAAACTAGGTGTTGTGCTTACTATCATTACTAGCTCCTTTGCATATAGTCTACGGGAAATCTATGTCCTTCCATTGCTTCAGTTTTCTTGAACATAGCACTATGGGTAAAGAACTTAACTTTCATCTCTCAGTTTCTTCCACCAGGCGATACGCTTGGCAATCTCGCGCTCAAAGCCAAATTCCCCCGGTTCATAATACAGTTCTTCATCCATCTTGTCCGGGAAGTACTTCTGATAGCTGTACTTGTTCTCAAAATCGTGATCATACTGGTAGTCTTTGCCGTAATCAAGTTCCTTCATCAGCTTGGTGGGAGCGTTACGAATATGTAATGGCACCCCATAGTGACTGGTCTTGCGCGCATCCGTTGCTGCTTTTTGATAGGCTACATCCAGGGCATTACTCTTGGGTGCGGTCGCCAGATATACTACTGCCTGAGATAGCGCTACACTTGCCTCAGGCATTCCGATAAAGAGCAGGGCGTCTTTTGCTGCTAAAGCTTGAGCCAAAGCCTGAGGATCGGCCAAGCCTACATCCTCGCTGGCAAAACGGATTATGCGGCGTACTATGTAGCGGGGATCTTCTCCGGCTTCCAACATTCGTGCCAGCCAATACAATGCGGCCTGTGGATCACTACCCCGCATGGATTTGTGCAAAGCGGAGATCAGGTTGTAGTGTTCCTCACGATTTTTGTCGTAAAACATGGTCTTTTTTGCCAAAGTTTTGGCTAGAACTTTGATCTGGGGATGCGGATTCTCTCTTAACCAATTCTGGATCAACTCCAGGTCATTCAGAGCCCGGCGCGCATCTCCCCCGCTATTGCCCGCCATCCAGCCTAGCACATTATCGTCCTCCTCCAACTTCAATTCCTGAAAGCCCTTGCGCAAGATCTCTTTGATGTCATCTTCCCCCAGCGCTTCCAGAACAAAAACATGGCAACGCGAAAGCAGGGCGGGTATCACCTCAAAAGATGGATTTTCCGTAGTAGCCCCGATCAGAATCACCGATCCGCTTTCCACAAAAGGCAGAAATGCATCCTGTTGAGATTTGTTGAAGCGATGGATTTCATCTATAAAAAGGATGCTTTGCTCTCCGCGGCTGCGATGGGCATAATCCGCATCGCGCATCACTTGTTTCACGTCATTGATCCCTGAAAGCACTGCGCTGAAATGGATAAAGCGATGTGGTGCAGACAGCTCGATGATCCTAGCTATGGTGGTCTTTCCGCTACCCGGTGGCCCCCACATGATGAAGCTCGAGTACTCATTGCCAGAGATCATCCTGGACAAGAGAGAATCCCCGCTTACCAGCTTTTCCTGACCCCGCAGAGCGTCCAGACTTCGTGGTCTCAGCTTCTCTGCCAAAGGGACCTTGCGATCCTTCTTTTCTCCTTCATCCAGAAAGTCAAATTGGTCTTTGCTCAAATCCTAGTATTCCATCAAACCGTTCAATTCAGACGGATCGAACCATTGCAGGATGCCATGCAGCTTTTCCAATTCGGCAAATAGCAGTTCTTTGTGGTGCAATTCTTCGGCAGCAAACTGCTTCAGCAGCGCTTTGGTACTCTCGTCCTCACTTTGTTCGGCCAGTTTCAAATAGATGTTTTGCGCCAGTTCTTCGCGTGACATTGCAAACTCCAGCACCTGCTTAGGATCTTCCAGCTTCACACCCTGAAGTTCCATGTTCAGGTCTTGCATCAGTTGCAGAGGTTTTCCAGGATATTCTCTGGCGTACAGCTCCCGAACCTTTTGTTCATGAATCTCTTCATACAAAAGTAATTGCGCAAAGAAATCCTTAGTTTCTTTGTGCTTGAAACTCTTTGCCAAAGCCTTATACAAGTTTTGAGAGCGGATTTCCGCTTCCACAGCAATGCGATAAGCTTCTTTTCTGTGCATTATAACCTCATTCAGTTTTATGCGTTGCGACGGATTAGTTCCACCGCGTTGATTTTACTTAAGCGGGATAAAGGCAGCAAGATACTTAACCAGGTAAGCAGATAAGACACCGCTATCACCAAAAGATAATCGCTTATCTGGATTTGGACAGGCAAAACAATCGCTTGATCCAATTTCACCAGAGCAGTCCGATCCTGGATGATCAAGAGCACGCTGCTGAGGATCAGCCCGATAATAATGCCAAGTGTGCAGAGCATAAACGCCTGCCGCAAAAAGAGCTGCCTTAGTTCTTTGTCCTTGTAACCCAAAGCTTTCAGCAGACCCAGCTCGCTCTTTTTGAAACTGATTGTCTTCAGCAGAGAACCGGTTAAGTTGAAACTGGCTATAATAAACATAAAAAGTAAGATGATAAACATCAGATACTTCTCAAAGCGGATAGCACCATATAAAGAAGCGTCAAAACTGCTCCAATCCTCAAGCTTATAATCCGGAAACAGCGGCTGCAACTTCTTCAGATGCATACGGCTGCGGGTGGGATCATCGCTGCGGATTTCTATGTAATCCACTTCGTCTGCATAAGCATTAAATCCTTGCGCAATCGCCCGTGGGACAAAACAATAGCTCTGATCATATTCCGGCATTCCAGCGCTGAAGATAGCCATCACCTCCACCACTTCTACCTTCGGCAATAGTCCAAAGGGAGTAGGGATATTGAAGATGGGAGAGATAATCTGTAGTTCATCACCCAGATATAGGCCCAATTCACCTGCCAATCCAGAACCGATGGCTATTCCCCGCTCCATGAATTCCGCTGAATCAAGACTTCCTGCCACAATACCGTGTAACGCAGTTCCGGATGCCTGATGCTGAAGAACCGGGCTAAGTTTCCGCTGCTTCTGAGCGTCGATACCAAAAACCAGGGCCGGAGCCATCTGATCTCCGTTCTTCAATAGCAATTCGCAGCGAACCACGCCCGCAGCATGATAACCTGCTACAGAAATGCGTTCTTCAAGTTGCTCATATCCCGCAATCGACTTCCCATCAGGTGCCGAAAGCCGCATTTCGGATAGGGTGCCGATGATGCGCTCCCGAATGTCTGCTCGAAAACCATTCATCACCGAACTCACGGTTATCAGCGCCATCACTCCCAGAGCGATACCACATAAAGTAAGAATGTGGCTGCGACTCACACCCAGGCGGCTTCTTCCACCCAGATATTTGCGTGCTAAAAAGGTGATGCTGGCATTACGAATAGGTTTCTTCATATCTGCAGATTTTTATAGACTGGATAAACCGTCAAGATACTTTTTGCATGGCTCGTCTGGATATATCTCAGGCGCATCGTCCTCGACAGATTTTTGCCCATCTGTAGTGCGAGCATCCCTGCCAAGCTCAATTATCGCAAGCTAAGCTGCCATCCTGGTGAACAGGCCATCCTGGGGTGTCATTAAACGCCAGGATGCCGTTTCCACACTACAGGGGGGAAACAAAATGGCAAGATGCCGTTTCCACACTAGTACCGCCTCTTGCGGGGCTATTCATCCTCCATACATTAAGCTGTATTGAAGCAGATATCATCGGGTTATCATCGAGTGACCACTGCTTGATAACAGCTTGATATTTGCTTCGACACGGCTTCAGCAACAGGCAGTCCCTGTAGTTTGCATTATCTACTGAAGCACTTAGATTGTATATAGTAATAAATAATCCACTGGGAGGCTCCCATGTTATCTGATCTAGAAATAGGACACCTTACCAAACTGAAGCCCATCGACGAGATTGCGGCCAAAATTGGGCTCAGCCCCCAAGATCTCGATCACTATGGTGATTATAAAGCAAAGCTACGCTATTCCGCCTTATTTGCAGCCGAGAACAATCCCATGGGAAAACTCATACTGGTTTCCGCCATCACTCCCACACCTGCCGGAGAGGGGAAAACCACAGTTTCCATAGGTCTTTCGCAAGCTCTCAATCGCATCGGGAAAAAATCAATTGTAGCTATTCGCGAACCTTCCCTGGGTCCAGTATTCGGCATGAAGGGCGGTGCAGCGGGTGGAGGATGGTCTCAGGTGTTGCCGATGGAGGACATCAACCTTCATTTTACCGGTGATTTTCATGCCATCACTGCCGCAAACAACACTCTGGCAGCTTTGGTGGACAACCACATCTACTTCAAAAACGAATTGCAACTGGATCCGCGTCGCATCACCTGGAAGCGTGTAGTGGACGTGAATGACCGCATGCTGCGTAAAATAGTAATCGGTTTGGGTGGCAGCAAACAAGGTTTTCCGCGGGAGGATGGTTTTGACATCACTCCTGCCAGCGAGATCATGGCGATACTGTGCCTATCGAACAACCTGGATGAGTTAAGGGAACGCATCGGCAATATCACCGTGGGATATTCATTCTCCGGAGAACCGGTAAAGGTGCATCAATTGGGCTTTGAGGGTGCGATAGCCGCGCTTTTGAAAGATGCTTTGAAGCCAAATCTGGTGCAAACCACGGAAAACACTCCCGCCTTTGTGCATGGCGGTCCTTTTGCCAATATAGCTCAGGGCGCAAACAGTATTCTGGCCACCAAGACAGCCATGCGCTTGAGCGATTATGTGGTAACTGAAGCCGGTTTTGGATTTGATCTGGGTGCGGAAAAGTTCTTTGACCTGGTGTGCAAGTACGGTGGATTCTGCACAAACGCAGTGGTATTGGTTGCCACCGTGCGTGCGTTGAAGATACATGGCGGAATGAAAGTAAAAGAGCTGAATGAACCCAATCCCAAGGCGGTCTCGGATGGGTTGGTAAACTTGGCGAAACATATGGAAAACATCACCAAATTCGGTATGAAGTCGATTGTCGCCATCAACCGTTTCTCCACCGACACCGATGAAGAATTGCAGATCGTTAAGGATTTTGTGCTAAAATCGGGTTCTGATGCCAGCGTGGTAGACTATTTTACCAAAGGCAGCGAAGGCGGCATCGAACTGGCGGAAAAGGTTGTGGATATTGTAGATAAAGACGTGTGCAAGTATCATGGCCTATACGAATGGGACAGCCCTGTGGAGGATAAAATCTTCACAATCGCCAAAGAGATCTACGGAGCCGAAAAAGTTGATTATAGCACTGAAGCAAAGAATGACCTGAAAAGGATAAATAAACACGGTTTTGATAAATTGCCCATCTGCATCGCCAAGACCCAGAAATCCTTGTCGGACAATCCTGATCTGATCGGACGTCCCAAAGACTTTCTGGTTACTGTGCGCGAGATCATAGTGGCAAGCGGAGCAGGATTCTTGATACCCATCACCGGTGAGATCATGCGCATGCCGGGACTGCCCAAAGATCCCAGCGCAAACACCATCAACGTAGAACACGACGGCAATATCATCGGTTTGTTTTAGATACCATCAACATACTTTGTTGAGGCGGGATTTTCGGGATCCCGCCTTTTTGTGTACTACAAAAAATGTCCCAGTGTTGTCCACTATATAGATATTGAAAGCACAAATCCCGATTTGCTTTTTTCTTGACCAAAAACAGGGTCTTAAAAAGCTCGTAAACAGGAAAATATCACTATTTGGAGTGTAAATGCTAGAACTCAAGTTAGATTCCGGTTTGGTTTCCCGTGCCCGCACTGCTGCGGCAAGGATAACGGGAAGCTTCAGCCGACTCTTTGACACTCATAGCTCTGTAACCATAGAGCGCACAGTGCTGCGTCTTTTGGGTATTGACGGCGCTACTGAAGACGACAAGCCTCTGCCCAATGTGGTAGTGGACGCCTTACAAAACGCCGGAGCGTTAAATAAGGGGGCGGCCATTTGGATAGCCAATGCCATGCATCATAAAGCAATCAGCGCTCAGCGGGCAGCAGAATTCGTGGCATCCGGGGAGCTCGACCTTGTCGGATTGCCCATGGCTCCAGCGAAAGACTTGTATCCCATTTTGGAGGATCTATCCTCAAAGATGCTGCATCATATCGCTTCGCAAAGGCAAGCCAGAGAAGGCTTCTTTGCCAAATATGGCCCCCGCCGCGTTCCTGCCATCTACGTGATCGTGGCCACCGGTAATATCTACGAGGATGTAACTCAAGCCAAAGCCGCTGCTCGTGAAGGTGCGGACATCATCGCCGTGATCCGCTCGACTGCGCAGTCGCTCCTGGACTATGTGCCTTATGGCGCCACTACAGTTGGTTTCGGCGGTACTTATGCCACTCAGGAGAACTTCCGCATCATGCGTAAGGCCTTGGATGAAGTATCTGAAGAACTGGGGCGCTATATAAGCTTGACCAACTACGCTTCCGGATTGTGTATGCCGGAAATTGCTGCCATGGGCGCCATCGAAAGGCTGGATCTAATGCTGAACGACGCCATGTACGGCATCCTCTTCCGTGATATCAATCCCAAACGCACTTTGCTGGATCAGTATTTTGCCCGCATGATCAATGCTTTTGCCGGCATCGAGATTCAAACTGGAGAAGACAACTATCTCACTACTTCCGACGCTGTGGAGAAAGCCTATACCGTTACTGCCTCTCAGCTTTTGAATGAAAGCTTTGCCTTGCTAAGCGGAGTTAAGCCGGAAAAGATGGGTTTGGGCCATGCCCACGAAATCGATCCGGAATTTGAGAACAGCTTTAGCTACGAGCTCGCGCATGCCATGCTAACTCGCGAACTATTCCCCAAAGCTCCTGTGAAATATATGCCGCCCACAAAGTTTGCCAGCGGCAACATCTTCAAGACCCATCTGATGGATGCCATGTTCAATTTCATTGGACAGCTTACGGGTCAGGGCGTGCAGCTTTTGGGCATGATGACCGAAGCCATCCACACTCCCCATCTGGTGGATCGCTCTCTGGCCATCGAAAACGCTCAATATCTCTTTAAAGCAGTAAAAGACTTGGGGCAACACATCCAATTGAGTCCGGATAGTTTTATAATAGAGCGTGCCAATCTGGTACTAAGACAGGCAACGGAATTCCTGGAAAAAGTGGCGGATGAAGGCCTCTTCAATGCCATGGCAGCAGGAGATTTTGCCGAAATCAAACGCCCCGAAAACGGCGGTAAAGGCCTGGATGGAGTGTTTGAACGCCACGAGGAATACTATAATCCCTTTATGGACAAAATGAAGAAGGAGCTGGGACTATGACACACATCGTGAAACCCTATGGCGACACACTTAACGACGGCAAGATCCAGCTATCCTTTGCCTTGCCGGTGAAAAACGACGTAAGCGGCAAGGAAGCAGCACGTATATTGATCTTATCCATGGGCTTTGATGAAGCTGAAATAACCAGTATGCGGGATCTCGGTGAAGGTTTTACTCATTTCATCGCCTATGCCGCAACATCCGTGGGAGTGGACACATCCAAGATCAAAGTGAAAGTGGTGGAAACTCCTGTGATGGATATGGATGCCACCGATCAATACGTGGCAGAGCATCTGGGCAGAACCATCACCGTGGTAGGAGCATGCATCGAAAGCGACGCCCATACCGTGGGCATCGACGCAATAATGAACATGAAGGGCTACAACCATCGCTTCGGTTTGGAGCGTTATCAGTGCTTCAACGCTGTAAATATGGGCGCTCAGGTACCATCAGAATTGCTCCTGGCAAAAGCACGTGAGCTAAATGCGGATGCCATCCTGGTTTCACAGGTCGTTACTCAGAAAAACATCCACATCAAAAACCTGACCCGCCTGATCGAATTGGCGGAAGCTGAAGGGCTGCGCGACAAGATTCTTTTCATTTGCGGAGGTCCGCGGATATCTCACGAATTGGCAATTGAACTGGGCTATGATGCCGGTTTTGGCACTGGGAGCTATGCCACGGACGTCGCTTCCTACATCGCCATCACACTCAGTAATAAGCAGGCCTGATGCTGTCGCTCTTGTTGATGCTGGTCGCCCTGGGACTGATGATCACCATTCACGAAATGGGACACTTTTTGGTGGCCAGGGCATTCGGAGTGGGCATTGAGAAGTTCTCCATAGGTTTTGGAGCACCCATCACGCAGTTCCGGAGGAACGGCACCGATTACCGCATTGGCTGGATTCCTCTGGGGGGCTATGTGAAGATGAGAGGCGACAGCAGCGATCAGGAGGAAGAAACTGACGCAAACGTGCCCGAGCATGAACGCTTTGACGGTAAGATATGGTGGCAGCGGGCATTGATAGTATTTGCCGGTCCCTTTGCCAATCTGATATTGGGTATGTTACTCTTTATGCTGGCATTCAGCTTTCCCCAAAAGCTGGAAGACCTTTCTCCAGTGATTTCTTCTGCAGATGGAGTGTGGGCACAGCATTTTGTTCCCGGCGATTCACTAGTGGCTGTGAACGACAAGCCGGTGGGGGGATTCAACCGCTTCCTGCTGGAATTTGCCTCTGCCGAAAAGCCCACCATCACCTATCACAGAGATAATAAGGAACTGCAACTAACTGTAGCCAACGCCGATAAGGATTCTCTGATGCGCAGCTTGATCCCCAGGGTAACTACGGTAGTCGGCGAGGTATTTTCCGGGCTTCCCGCCTGGCGCGCCGGGCTGAAACCTATGGACAAGATCCTGATGGTGGATAGCGTAGCCGTAACAGATTGGTATGAAATGCGAAAGCTGATTGTGAACTCCCCCAATAACGAGGTGATCTTGCGGATTGCCAGAGGAGAAGAGGAGTTTGAGCGCAGAATCAAACCGGAAGAAAACGTCGCAGTGGGTCAAGAACGGATGATCGGCATCAGCCAATACATGCCCATCAGCGAAAGTCTGCGTCACAACCCGGTGGAAGCCATCAGGCTGGGTGCTGCATCCAGCGTGAATTTCGTATTGATGAATTATCAGGCACTATTCAATCTGGTAAAACAACCCTCGCAATTGAAATCCAGTGTGGGCGGTCCTGTGATGATGGCATCGATGAGCTCGGAGATGGGCAGACGCGGCGCAGGCAGCCTGATCCTTTTCTTTGGTTCCATCAGTTTAATCCTGATGGTGATGAACCTGTTGCCCATCCCCATTCTGGATGGCGGACACATCCTTTTTGCCTTTATAGAGGGCATAGTGGGCAAGCCTCTGCCTTTAAAAGTACAATCCTTTCTGCAACGCATCGGTTTTGCCATCCTGATCACTCTGATGATCTATGCGTTCTACTCCGATATTTCGAAGCTCTTCCTGCGCTTCATATACACGAGGTAGAATGCCGTTCAGCTTTAAATTACAAGCCACCAGCGGTAAAGCCCGCGCCGGAAAGATAAACACCAATCATGGTGAGATACTCACTCCCGTTTTTATGCCCGTCGGCACTTTGGGCACAGTGAAGGCCATGAGTCCCAAAGAGCTGATGGATGCGGATGCACAGATAATATTGGGCAATACCTATCACCTGTATATGCGCCCCGGTCACGAACTCATCCGCAAAGCAGGCGGTCTGCATAAATTCATCAATTGGCCCCTCCCTATGCTGACCGATAGCGGCGGCTTCCAGGTGATGAGTCTGGCTGCACTGCGCAAGATCACCAAAGACGGAGTGAAGTTCCGCTCGCACATCGATGGTTCGCTGCATTACTTTACACCGGAATATGTGATGGAGATTCAGGAAGCACTGGGTGCTGACATCATTATGAGTTTTGACGAATGCCCGCCTTATCCCGCCACCCGGGAGTATGTGGAGAAATCTCTGAAAACTACCCTACACTGGGCAGAACGCGGACTGAAAGCATTCACAAACCAGAAGAACCAGGCTCTCTTCGGCATAGTGCAAGGAGGCATCTACGAAGACTTGAGGGAGAAATCCGCTCGTACCCTGATGGAAATGGACTTTCCCGGATATTCCATCGGAGGTCTAGCCGTAGGCGAGAAAAAGCTGGATATGTTCAGAATCACCGAGTTTTTAAACGACATCCTTCCCCAAAATAAACCCCGCTATCTGATGGGAGTGGGAACTCCCAGCGACTTGCTGAACAACATAGCCC
>JALOBM010000002.1:77482-99655 GCA_023228285.1 Candidatus Cloacimonadota bacterium
GCGGAGTAGATATGTTCGATTGTGTGATGCCCACTCGCAATGCCCGCAAGGGATCGATTTTCACCAGATATGGCAAGATGATCATCAAGGCGGCGCGTTATAAAGAGGATTTTGGTCCCATCGATCCACAGTGCACCTGCTATGCCTGCACACACTTCAGTCGAGCTTACATCCGCCATCTGATCTCCATGAACGAGATCCTGGGTATGCGGCTGGCTACAATACACAGCTTGCATTTCTATCAGGAACTGATGAATATGGCGCGCGGAGCAATCCTGGAAAATCGCTTTCAGGAGTTTCTGGATGCGATGCTGCCGGTTTTGGACAATATCGTGGATTAAAGGAGCATTTATGCGCAGTTTTGGGCTGTATGCGAGCTTTATTTGTTTGATTATTTGGAGCTCTATTCTTTCTGCAGTGGAAGCTCCGCGATATCTGGCACTATCAGAAAATCCCCCCTTGGTATCTCCCGATCTGCGCCGTCCGGGTTTCTGGATTTCCCGTCATCCGGCACCGGATAGTCTATTGATGAATCCAGATATGATCGCCGCTTTCAACCGTCGTATACTGCGAAAGGGCGATGTGGGGCAGATCACTCAAAGCTCTGCTATCATCGGTGGATCGCTTTTGAAACGCCATATCAACGATTGCTACAACATGGCCAAAGGACACGGTAATTTCCGGCAGGATGGCAGCGCTACCGACACACAATTCTGGCAGACAATGCGGGAAGCCACCAATTTAAAAGCGATCAGGAATGTAAATAACTGCCGCTTTGCCTTCCCTATGCGCTACACAAATCAGCGTTTGCTGCCCTTTGCGGATATTCTGACCGAAGAAGCCCTGGATCTGGAATTTGACTATCTGCAAAACAGCGGTTTCGACATCGCAGAGCCACTGGTGATCTATCATGAATCAGCAGATGGGAACTGGGTATTTGGCGCCAGCAGAGCCACTTCCGGGTGGTTTTTGAAAGCCGATCTCGCGTTTGTGGAGCGCAATGAATGGCTGGCATATCAACAAGCCAGGGACTTCGTGGTAAACATCCAGGACAAGAGTGACCTCTATCTGGATGAAGCCAGAACCAAGTATTTCGGACTCATCCGAATGGGGAGCAGACTGCCAGTTATTGCTGAGAAAGATGCAGTATTCGAAGTGAAACTACCGGATTCCAGAAGCGCATACATCGCCAAGTCCGCTGTTCATCGCGGTTTTGCAGATTTCACTGCCCGAAATGTGTATGAATTTGCCTTTTCCACTCTGAATGCCCCTTATGGCTGGGGAGATCTGAATGCAGAATATGACTGTTCCGGATTCATCAAACAGCTATTCCTGTGCTTCGGAATATACCTGCCGCGCAATGGTACGGCACAATACAACGCCTGCCACAATCTGCATCAATTCTCCAACGGTGAATCCAGCGCCGAGAGAGAAGAGATCATTGCGGAACTGGCTTTGCCGGCGCAGACACTACTGCGCATGCAGGGACATATCATGCTCTATCTGGGTTCGTTTGATGGCCGCAACTATGCACTACACTCACTGTGGGGCATCAGAAGACCGGGCACAAATGAAGAGGACGAAATAATCACGACTGCCAAAACAGTAGTAAGCGATCTGTCTTTGGGAGAAGGCAGTAAGCGCAAATCACTTCTGCTCCGCCTTAGCGGTTTCGGAGCCATTAAAGATGGGAAATAAAGGACACACCATGTTAAAACGCATTATTATCTTCGTGCTGATGGCTTCTGTGCTGTATTTCGCACTGCTATTTGCCAAAAGCCCCCAAAGCCATACGCTGGGTACCGGAAGTGTGCCTGAAGCATCCGGTATTGCCCGCTCACTCTTGAATAAAGAGCTGATCTTTTGCCACAACGATTCCGGTGGTAAAGCCTCAGTATTTGCTCTGGATACAAGGGGCAGATTGCGGGCCGAATTACGCTTGGAAGGGGCTCACAACAGAGATTGGGAAGAGATCGCCACCGCCATAGATCCGATCTCAAAGAAAGCCTACATATATGTAGGTGAAATCGGGGATAACAACGCCCGTTACAAACACTTGAGCTTCTATCGCTTTCCCGAGCCGGAGATCCAAGACAGCCTGATCCTGATCGATGATTATGAACAAATTGATTTTCAGTATGAAGACGGTCCCCGCGATGCCGAAGCCTTCTTTGTGGATCCCAAAAGCGGAGACATCTACATAATCTCCAAACGCGAAGAACAAGTGGGAATCTACCATCTGCCCTACCCGCAAAACAGCGGATCGATCCTGATGGCGAAAAAGCTGGGACAAATGCAGATGAATTGGGTGACCGCTGCCGACATCTCCCCAAACGGTAAGTACATCCTGGTGAAAAACTACGGTAGCATCCGCCGGTTCAGACGCGGCAACAACCTCGTGAAAGCACTGGGCAAAAGGGGTAAGGACATGCCCTATCAACTGGAAGCTCAAGGAGAAGCGATATGTTTTGATGCACGAGGAAAGGGCTATTACACTCTCAGTGAAGCCTTGGAAGACAAGCCCCAGCTTCTCTACTATTACAAGTAATACCGCGCGGATATGAAAGATGCAGGGATATAATCGAAAGGGCGGTCTGCAAACCGCCCATAAGTGATTTGTTTAGTTTATTTATTGAACAGCTTTTCCATGGTCTTCACCGAACCCAGCAAAGCTGAGGATTCGTAAGGCAAGACCACTGTTTTGTCTCCTTGCTGGACCATCTTCTGAAATGCTTCAATGTATTTAAGAGCGATCTGATATTGGGCGGGATCGGCTCCGGATTCTTTCAGAGCTTCCGCCACCAAGAGGATGGATTTGCGCTCGGCATCTGCTACCAGAAGTTTGGATTGAGCTTCACCATCTGCGCGAGCGATCTTGGCTTGCCGTTCACCTTCCGCCACTCTGATCTGATACTCTTTTTCTCCATCTGCAGTAAGGATTTTAGCGCGCTTATCACGTTCTGCACGCATCTGTTTCTCCATGGCATTACGGATTTCTTCGGGTGGTTGTATCTCTTGCAGTTCCACGCGGTTCACTTTCACGCCCCATTTATCGGTTGCTTCGTCCAAGATGATGCGCAGTTTGTGGTTAATCGAATCCCTGGAGGTAAAGGTAAGATCCAGGCTCAATTCGCCAATTACATTACGCAGAGAGGTCTGAGTCAGCTTTTCGATCGCTTCGGGCAAGTTGCCGATCTCATACACTGCTTTGTAGGGATCCGTGATCTGGAAATAGAGCAGAGCATTGATGCTTATGGACACGTTGTCGGCTGTAATCACATTTTGGCGCGGGAAGTCATACACTGTCTCGCGAAGGTCGATTCGATTCTCTATTCTTTGAGCCACATAGACATTCCCCCGGTAGTCAGTTTTGTTGTAGCGCCAATGAATTGACCTCATTTTGTCGAAGATCGGTATTACAATGTGCAAACCGCTTGGTAGAGTGCGATAGTATTTACCCAGACGTTCAATGATGACCACTTCGGCCTGGCGCACCACGATGATGCCCCGGGCAATAAAGACGACAACTAACAGAGCAAATGCCAATACGAGATAAAGCGAAAACATTTCCACCTCCCACCTTTGTTTTATTTTCTACCAATATGAGCAAGATGGATTATCTGGCAAGGGAAATAATGTTCAGCGATCGCATTAGTTGTTTCCAAAAATAGACAAAGGCAACGCCAGGAATCTGCCAAGCGCTGCCCAAGTATATTGTTTATGTAGGTTTAAGTAGAATAGTGACTATGGGTAATCTACATTTTTACACTTACATTTATATTCTTGAACCTAGCCGGAGCTACTCCGTGGGACAAGCGCATAATCTGTCCAGGCTCTCCTTTCCCACAATGGAAAGTGGAGTGGTATGCCCATTCTTCTTCACCGCAGATGGCATCACAGGCGTTCCAAAACTGGGGAGTAATGCCGAAATAAGTAGGTTCTTTCACTATTCCTTTGATCTCGCCATCCTGTATCTTGTAACCGATTTCGGTGGTAAATTGGAAGTTGTTGCGATTGTCGTCTATGCTCCAGGTTTTGGTGAAATCCAGATAATATCCATGTTCTGTGCTTTTGATCAGATCTGCCAAACTGCCTTTCCCGGGAACAATGCAGAAGTTTGTCATGCGCACCAGCGGAAAATCGTCTGCAAAAGCGGCCTTCATATTTGAGGATGGTTCCAAACCCAGCTTGTAGGCTATATGGCGTGAGGTTTGCTGATCAAGCAGGATACCTTTTTTGATGATGTCCACTCTTCTGCCGGGGACACCCTCATCATCGATGGGATGGTAACCCAGACCGCGAGGATCGGTACTGTCGCTGTAGATATTCAAGATATCCGAGCCATACTTGAAAATACCCAGCATATTGGGTTTCACAAAGGTTTTCCCGGCATACGATATCTCCTGACCAAAGATGCGATCAGCTTCGGTGGCATGCCCTACGGATTCGTGTAATTGTAATGCCAGGTGACCACCTCCGATAACAATATCAGCTCTTTCTTCCGTGATCACAGGAGCAGTAAGCAGGTCTTGGGCTTCCTTCATGATGCGTTCGGTGTTTTCCTCGAATTTCTGCTTGTGGAAGAGCTCAAATCCTGCTCTGCCGGCGCTCATGTGTCCCGGCCAAGTACGGGATTGCATCTGCCCGGCATCGGCGGCTATTACGCTCATCGTGGGTAGTGTATTGTACACTGATGTATGGCTATAGCTGCCTTCAGTATTTGCATAATACTTCTCCTGATGTTCGAATTCTGCCATTACGTTGGAATGCACTATCTTGGCTTGTGGTTTGATGGCCAGAGCCAGGTTCTGCAGGTATTCCAGCTTTTCTTCCTTCGGCATCTCAAAGGGATTGATCTCCGGATGATGGAAATATTCGGCAACGCTTGGTTTCAAAGCGGGGAAGGACACTTTCTCTTTCTGGAACTTTGCGCCTTGAACAGCGTTACCTTTGGCGCGGGTGATCAGGCGATCAATCGAAGCATCACTGAGATCATTGGAGCCAGCAAAGCCATAGCATCCATTCATCAGCACTCTTATGCCCAAGGCGGGGGAGTCTTTGGAAATGTTATAATTACGCAGGTTCCCATTAGCAAATGCGATGCTTTCGAAGTCTGTGAAAGTGATACGGACATCGGCAAAGGCGACATCCGAACTCTGCAGTTTGGCTACGATACTTTTTATCTTGTTTTCCATTTCTTGATATCCTAAATAGTCTTGGTGGATGATGTAATATTGAATCCCATTACTTTGGCATGGGGAGCCTTGACTGTGCTGACGGAGAAACTGGCGTAGTTTTCGGAGAAAGGAATGGTGTAAGCTTTGCTTTCCAAAGCGACCACATTCTCAATGATGCGGGTAATACGCTCTGTGAAACGCAGGTTGTTCACCACAGCATTTATCTTCCCATCCACGATCAGAAATGTGCCGTCCCGGGTGAGTCCTGTAAGGGATGTTACGCGAGGATTGATGAAGTTCATGTAGTGCAAGCTGGAGATGTACAAACCCTTTTTCACAGATGAGATCATTTCTTCCAGGCTGTGTTCTCCCGGGATAATCTTTAAACAACTGCCTGTATTACCGTTTTTGGGCAAGCCCAGTTTATGGTGAAAGTAGTTATCGCACAAAAAGGCTTTGAATACCCCTTTATCGATCAGATCCAGCTTTCTATAGATATACCCCGAAGAGCCGTAATCTACGCCAATCATCTCAGGATCCCCAGGATCGTCTGTAATAGTGATTCTTTCTGGGAATACTTTCTGATCCACTTTATTGTCGAAGTAGCTGCTATGCTGGTCCAGCGCCCATGCGCTCATGCCGAAACTGAGGTATTGGCAAAACTCCGCCAAACACCGCGGTGCCAAAATCACTTCATACTCGCCTGGTTCCACATCCACCACCGGATTCTTGGCATGAATAATCTTGGACAGTAAACGTGCGCTGAAGGCATCCTGATCGAAATAGGCAAAGTCCTCGCCTCCAAAAGTCTCCAATACCGTAACCTGATTTTTATTGTGAACCGCCTTTACTTCCAGGTAAATGGGAGAGTTAAGGCTGCGTTTGTCCAGGCCATTACTATTGATGATGCGGTATTGACTGTAGTTGCAGATGAAGGTACCATACAGTTCAAAATCGTGTTCAGCGGCTTTTGGGGCAATGGAACTGAGGATATCGGTCTTGCGCCCCAAGTCTATCGCTTCGATGTTGTTTGTTACATTTCGTGGTGGAGCCAGACTGAGGTCGGTTTCCAGATCATGGAAATCGGGATCTTCAGGCAGAGAATCGATGATTGACATTGCATCGCCCAAGGCAGTGTCGATTTTGTCCGGATCAGGGGAGTCCAGCTCGAATTTGTAGATTTTTTGGCCCTTGTACAATTCGCAGGATAGGCTGCAATTGTCTTTACTAATGTTGTAATTGGTTTGGCTCTGATAAAATCGCAGGAAGTCTGTTTGCCAGTTGTTTTGGACAATTTCGTACTTCAATTCCGGATGCTTGTCCAGTTCTGCTTTCAGATAAAGCAAGTTTTTGTGCATATACTTATGTCCTTTGTTGTTTATATCCAGCTTCGTTTGTTATGGCGGCGTTTGGGGCTTTGAACCCGAGGGACAAACTCACCTTCGGGCTTGCCGTCTGGTTCTTGCAATTTGCCTCGCAGCCATACTTGTTCGATCGCTCCGTTGAGTTCAATATTAGTTCCGTTGGGGCTCTTCAGCTTGGTAGTCTGCCCCGGATCGTAGATCACAAAATCAGCATCTGATCCTGCATCCAGGCATCCTTTTTTTGGATATATGCCCAGGCGTTTGGCAGGGTTTTCACTTAGCATCTTCAGACAAGTCGCAAGAGGTATCTTGCGCTTCTTCCACAGTTCGGAAAGCACCCAAAGATAGCTGTATTCCATCAAGTGCGGAGGATTGCCGTTAAATAGTTCATTGTCGGCCTCTACCTCGCTACAACTGTTTGAGAGTAGATATATCTTGTTAGTCTTTAGTAGTTCATACAACTCGGCATAATAATCAGCAAAATCCGTAGCCCAGGGAACGGGGAAAGCTTCCGGTTCCAAGAGATTCATTAGATCCATAATATTCATGCCAAATGAGATGTCGCTTCGTTTGGAGATGGTATTGATGAACTCTATAGTAAGGTAAGAACTTACTCTGGGAATGTGGATGGGATTCTCCTGCATCCTGCGCAGGATCTTCTTGATGCCATCCATCTGAGCAGTAAAGCTGTAGTCATCGTGGCTATCCACATCATAGCCCTGAAACGCAAATTCCGTATCGCTTTCGTAGATGTCCATAAACATATCCATGATCTCTGTGAAGTTCATCGATGTTACGGCGGCATTGGGCGAGGGATTCATCAGCAGGATGCCCACCACGCCTTTGTTCCACAGTTCTTGTGCAGATTCCGCGTAATAGGGGTAGTCGTCCACATCCACGTGAGCCCAAAAAGCCATGTCCGGATGCGCAATCCCTTCAATTCCCTTTATCATGACCTTCAGATCATAGCTTTCAAAGATAGGGTCTTTACTGTGGTAGCTCATCTCCGCCAGAGTGGTCCAACCGCCTTTAATAGCGGATTGACCTGCTTTTAAAAGATCTTTCTTCAACGTCTTTTTGCCAGTCACCAGATGGCTGTGGGCTTCGATGGCACCGGGCAGCAGCACTTTGCCCTTGAGATCGATAATCTCGTGATCTTCTTCGCAAGCGATTTCATCCGCGGAAATCTTCAGTATTTTGTCCTGGAACAGAACGTTCACCTTTTTTAAGGCGCTTGAGCTGGTGGGAAGGGAGGCATTGATAAATAGTTTCATGTTAATATGCCATAATCGATATTCCTGAATCCACGTAGATGATGTCCCCGGTAACTCCCGAAGCCAGATCTGACAGCAGATACAGGGCGGTTTTGGCAACATCCTCCTGTTCGATATTGCGGGAGAGGGGAGCAGATTTCTCGATGCGCCGTTGCATTTGCGCTATGCCGCCGATGGCAGACGAAGAAAGGGTTCTGATCGGTCCTGCCGAAATGGCATTCACGCGGATGCCTTTTTCTCCCAGACTATAGGCAAGATAGCGCACAGTGGCTTCCAAGGCAGCTTTGGCGATGCCCATCACGCCATAATTTGGAACCACTTTTTGAGCGCCGTAATATGTAAGGGTGATAATGGATGATCCTGAATGTAACAGCATCTCCGCTTCACGAGCTACTGCCAGTAGTGAATACACAGAGATATCCATCGCAGTTAAAAAACCATGCCGGCTGGTATGATGGAAGGGGATGTTAAGATCGCTGGACGGGGCAAAAGCCACACTGTGGACTATGTAATCCACGTGCTCCCATGCTTCGGCAATGAGACTGATCATGTTCTTGATGTCGTTGTCTTTACTAAGATCACACTCATACACCATGTCTATACCTAGCTCTTCCGCGATGGGTAACACTCTTTTTGCCAGAGCTGGTCCGGCATAACTGATCGCCAGCTCCACTCCCTGTTCTTCCAAAGATTTGGCGATGCCATATGCGATGCTGTGTTTATTGGCGATGCCCAGGATGAGGGCTTTTTTACCTTTCAAATCCATCGTTATTCTCCTTTCAAGCGCTGTATGGCAGCTTCCGTCTTGCTTTGCATCTCATTATTGGCATATTGAGAGAAGATATGCAGGGCTCTGGTGTACTCGCTGAGGGCCAGAGCTTTACTGCCGTCTGCTTCCAGAATCTTGGCCTTCAACCATAGATCATAGGCCAGAGCGGGGAAGTTTTCACTGCGATAATCCAGGATTTCCGCTTCTGCCACGTACTTTTGTGCCGCTCCGTAGTCTTTTAGAAGAAAACTGTGGTAGGACATCGCATACAAGGCTGCAGACAAGACCGAGGAATCTGCAGAGAAATCCTTTTTCATACTGCGTCGATAACGCTTTGAGAGCCGTTCCAGGTCACTGAAAGCAACGCTGGAAAAACCCGGTTTCAACCAGGAATCCGCCTGTAAAGCTTGCGTAAGCACTTGCACCCGCACACTGATGGGATAATCGTAGGAATCCACCGCAAGCTCCTTGATGCGGGCATAATCCCCAGCGTCCAACAATAAGTGGATATCCAACAGCAGAGGCACAAATGCCCCCTCCGGATCTGCATCTGCCACCAAATTCACTAAATCCTGGCGATAGGAGGTAAAAGACTCCTCATCACCGGCCAAATATGCTAATCTGGCCAAACCCGCCAAGGCAAATTCTTCGCCGCGCAAATCCCCAATACTACGGTATTGACGCAAGGCGGAAGCGTAAGTGGCAACGCTGTCTGTATTGCGCTGTTTTTGTTCCAGGTTTTGTGCCAGTTTCAGAGTGGCGTCCGCACTGGCTTTGGCTGGAGCTTCCTTCACCTTTACCGGACGCGAACACGCACCAAAGAGCAATAAGAGCAATAAAAGAGCACATACACCGCCCAGAATTGCTTTATTCACCGGGCACCTCGCCGATGCGTCCTTGTGGAGCATAATCTCTTATTACCGATGGACTTATACCTTTGCGCAGGAGAGGATTGTTGTTCAAAGCCTCAAGAGTTTTATTGGCTCTGTCCAGCGTCTGATTCAGGTTGTTTATCATCAATAGCAGCTCAGGATTAGAGCGCGACAGGCTGCCCATTATCTTTTCGGTCTCCTGCAGAGTACCACTGAGGGCCTGCAGTGAGGCACTTAGGGGAGCTATTAACACTTCCCCCGTGGGATCCAACATTTTTATGGCCAGACTGTCCGGATTAGCATAGTTTGCCGCCGCCAGGTTCACGCTCGCAATCAAGGTCTCCAGTTCATCCGTCTGTCCGGATAGGCTTTCACTGATGTCTGCTACATTATTCACAATGCGTAACACTACTCCCGAATCGGCGTTGTTATCCCGGTTCAGATTCGCCGTTAGCGTGCTCATCTCTTGTAGATTGATATTTAGCAAATCCAAGGTTTCCTCGGCTTTTTCCGAGACATTGGCGGCATGCACCAGGATCCGCATCAAAGCGCCTTTATCCGCATTGTCATCTTTGTTTATCTCACTGGTGAGCAAGCCGATGTTTTCCACGATCATGGCGATGGGATCACTACTTTTGGGCGAGTAAATCTTCAGCAGGGCTCTGCCTTCGGGAAAATCCGTAGAAGGAATGCGGCTGTTTTCCTCCAGTAATTCTTGAGCCCCGGGAGCTCTCACGTATTCCAGAGTGGTCTTGTTTGTGATGGGAATGGTGGTACGATATATCACACTGGATTCCACCATCAGGTGGCGATAGCGCTTCAGCACATAGAAATCCACCGAGATACTGCCATCCTCACTGAGAGAGAATTCATCGATCCTGCCGATCTCGAAACCTTTGTATAAAACGGGAGTCTGAGCCGAGATTCCGATGGCATTTTCCAAGTCGGTGATGAAATGAAAGCGCTTTTCAAATAAATTCTGCCTTATTGCGATGGATACAATAGTAAGGATCAGCACCATCACTGGGATGATGATGAAGGCAAGGACTATCTGATGGGTGTGTTTCAACTTATAATTCATAGTTTTTTCCAGATGAGTATAGTCTTTTATACGGCCTCAATTTTGTCAAGGAAGACTTTGCCCCGTCTCCAAATTTGGCTATGAGACTGTTCATCGCACAAGATAAATAACGAGTGATTCTCCCTCCCCAGTGCTACATCCACAAATGAAGCAGATATCATCGGGTTATCATCGGGTGGGCACTGCTTTATAACGGCTTTATATCTGCTTCGACACTGCTTTAGTAGCACGCAGATAATACAGATCGAACTGATATACGTAGATTGATCTGTAGTATGTCGACTTCTATCTTGAGTAGATTGCCGGTAAAGCCCGGAGGGCGGAACAGTTCATAGCGAGGGTGCGCTGCGAAGCGGAGCCTCTCGCATAGAACGCAACAACACGTATTGAGCCCCTTGTGGGCGACACCTGAGCCTAGCCTCCAATTATTGCTGCAGATATGTTTTGAGGTTTTAGATACACGAGATACAAAGAGTAGCAGCGGAATGCTACAATACGGATTTGTATTCCGCCGATCTGTGTGCAAACCAGATATTTAGTCCTCTCAAACAACTATTTTGATTGACAAAAACCAGGGCTTACAAGTTCATGCTCTGATTGACGTAAGTATTAGGATGAACATAATGTCCGGATTTGTCTTTTGTACACTTACGCATGAATCTTGAATCTGATTCATTTTTTTGTAGCCAAAGGAGTTTATAATGGCAGTACCAAAAAGAAAAACATCGAAGATCCGCAGAGACAAGCGCAGAACTCACGATGCTCTAATTGCACCGAGTTTCAGCACCTGCCAGAAATGTGGTGAAGCCACTCGCTCACACCATATTTGTGATAATTGCGGAACTTATAACCGCAAGCAGATTTTAGAAGACAAGGGATAAATTTGCGCGTAGCGCTGGATGCCTTTGGCAGTGATGCGGCACCTCATCCCGAGATCGAGGGTGCCGTTCTTGCCATAAAAGAGGATCTTTGCTCTCAGGTAATTCTGGTTGGAGACGAGCAGATACTGAGCACTGAATTAAGCAAATACTATTATGACCCGGCTCGCATCCGTATTGAGCATGCTGCCCAGCGGATCGAGATGGGAGATAGCGCCGCTGCATCTGTGCGAAACAAACGAGATTCTTCCATGGTTCGCACCATTGCCATCCACAAAGCCGGTATGGCAGATGTGGCAGTATCCGCAGGAAACACCGGAGCCATGATGAGCGCTTCCCTGATTACTTTGGGAAGGATGAAAAACGTATTGCGTCCAGCAATAGCCGTTGTATTCCCAACTCAGGACAGTCATGAGATCATCCTGGACGTTGGCGCCAATGTAGATTGCGACGCTGAACACCTGATGCAGTTTGCCATCATGGGGTCGAAATACTATGAGTATTTCTTCAAGGAAAAAAGACCCCGGGTAAGCCTACTGAACATAGGCGAAGAAAGCGCAAAAGGAAACTTGATGTCCAAGGAAGCTCACAAGCTGATGGCGGAAAGCAAAGACATCAATTTCGTGGGCAATATAGAGGGCAAAGACGTAATCTCCGGAGTTACGGATGTGATTGTCTGTGATGGCTTTGTGGGTAATGTAATGCTCAAGACCGTTGAGGGTGTGGGATTTTCCATCTTCCAGATCCTCAAAGAACAGATTAACAAGGATTGGGTTGCCAAATTGGGGGCGATGCTCTCCTATCCTGTTTATAGCTATATCAAAAAGAAACTGGACCACACCGAGTATGGGGGTGCTTTGCTGGTGGGACTGAACGGAATTCCCGTGGTATCGCATGGACGCAGCAATGCAAAAGCGATGAAGAACGCGATCCGTTTTGCCGCACACATAGCCGAATCCGGATTTGTGGAGCACACAAAAAACTATTTTGAGAGGTTGTAATGGGAAACTATCATGCAAAGTTCTCAGCCTTCGGGAGTTACGCCCCGGCCAAGATTCTTACAAACCAGGATCTGGAAAAAATGGTGGATACTTCAGACGAATGGATCCGCACCAGAACTGGTATGGTGGAACGTCATATCGCCAGTGCGGAAGAAGCTGCCAGTGATCTTGCCTATCAGGCGGCAGTGAATGCCATCGAAGCTTCAAAAGTGAAATACAAGGAGATAGATGCCATCATCGTGGCAACTATCTCTGGAGACCACCCCTTCCCCTCGACAGCCTGTATCTTGCAGAAACGCCTCGGATTAAAGGGGATACCAGCTTTCGACGTATCGGCAGGTTGTACAGGATTTATCTATGCCTGCGATATTGCCCGCCAATATGTGGAAAATGGCGCTGCTTCACACATTCTAGTGGTGGGTGTGGAAATCCTTGCCAAAATAACTAACTGGAACGATCGTAATACCTGCGTTCTCTTTGGAGACGCCTCCGGCGCTGCGGTCATTTCCAAAGCAGAAGCCACGGATATCTCCCGCATTATCGATAGCAAAATAGATGCCGACGGTTCCCAGGGAGAATTCCTGATTCAAGTAGCCGGAGGTTCACGCCTGCCTGCCAGCCATGAAACCGTGGACGCCAATCAACACACGGTACATATGGAAGGTAATCGGATATTCAAGAATGCCATAAAATCCATGTTTGCGTCTTCTGATGAGCTATTACGCCGCAATCACATTGGCCCCTCCGATATCGACTGGGTGATCCCGCATCAAGCAAACCTGCGCATTATCGAAGCTTTGGCAGACAAAATGAAGATTCCGATGAGCAAGGTAATAGTCAACATTCAAAAATATGGCAATACTTCCTCTGCCACAATTCCCTTGGCGATCGACGAAGCTATCCGCACCAAAAAGATCCGCCGGGGAGAAATCCTGCTGCTCACTTCTTTTGGAGCAGGTCTCACCTGGGGTAGCATACTGGCAAGATATTAGAGGTGAAGATGAAGACAGCTTTTGTATTTCCCGGACAGGGAGCACAGTATGTAGGCATGGCTGCGGATTATCTGGCTGAAGACCCTGCCCTGATATCGCTCTTGCAAGTGTTTGATGCCAAGCACCATAGCGAGCTATTGAAAGCCATGCGCGAAGGCCCCGAAGATTTGCTCAAGCAAACCCAGATTACTCAGCCCGCAATCCTCTTCCACAGCGTGTGCGCCTTAACTGAATTCCGGAAGAGATTTGATCTGAAACCGGACTTTGTGGCCGGTCACTCCCTCGGCGAATTCACGGCATTGGTAGCATCAGGAATTCTGAGCCTTGAAGACGCCATGCATCTGGTTAATAAGCGGGGAGAGTTTATGATGAAAGCCGTGGGCGACATCCCCTTTGCTATGGCTGCAGTGATCGGACTGGATTCCCAGACTGTCAGTGAGATCTGCGTAGAAGCCTCTGCAGCGGGATTGGTACAGGCTGTGAACTTCAATACTCCCATCCAAACCGTGATTTCCGGAACCGATACCGGAGTGGCTAAAGCAGGAGAACTAGCGAAGGCAAAGGGAGCCAAAAGAGTATTGCCTCTGGTTGTCGGTGGTCCTTTTCACACTCCTCTGATCGCCAAAGCAGCCGATTGGCTGATAACCGAAATGGCGCAAATCACATTTTCCACGGGAAAGATTCCCGTAATATCAAATTACGACGCTCTGCCATCCGCTGATGGCGATATCGAACGTGAGAAACTGGGTAAACAGATCATCTCAGCCGTTCGTTGGGTAGATAGCGTGCGCTATATGATAGATCATGGCGTAGAGCGCTTTATAGAATTTGGCCCACAGAAAGTCCTGAGCGGAATGATAAAGAACATTGACAAAGAAGTGGCTGTGTATTCAGTTGATCGAAAAGTGGATTTTGCTGAGTTAGAGCGACTATTAGCCTGAACGCCGCTCATGAAATCCCTACAATATATATAAGGAAATACAATGTACGATTTTACCAATACAGTGATACTCATTACCGGAAGTGCTAGAGGCATAGGATTTACCCTTGCCAGACACTTCGCCAAAGCAAATGCCACAGTGATAGTGTTGGATATCAATAATGATGCCGTACAGAAGGCGGTAGACGACCTCAATACCATAGGCGGAAAGGCCTTCGGTTACACGGGCAACGTTACAGACTCCGCTGGCATAGAAGAGCTCTTTGCGCAAATCGTTCAAGAACACGGCAAGATCGACGTTCTGATAAACAACGCCGGAGTAACCAGAGACAACCTGATGATCCGCATGACGGAAGAAGAATGGCAGTTGGTGATGGACATCAACCTGAAAGGAAGCTTCATCTGCACTCAGAAAGTATTTAAACACATGATGAAAGCCCGTCAAGGCAGCATCATCAATATGGCCAGCGTGATCGGTTTGATGGGTAATAGCGGACAGGCAAACTACGCAGCATCCAAAGGTGGTTTGATTGCCTTTACCAAAAGCTGCGCCAAGGAATTCGCCAGGCGCAACATTAGAGTGAATGCCGTAGCACCGGGCTTTATCGAGACAGAAATGACCGCAAGCCTCAGCGATGAGATACGTGCCAGCTATGCCACCGCAATTCCCTTGGGAAGGATGGGGTCGCCGGATGATATCGCCAAGATATGTATGTTTCTTGCTTCCGAAGACAGCAGCTACATCACAGGGCAAACCATCGCGGTTGACGGCGGCCTTACCATGCACTAAATAATTACCTACATAGAGAAATCTCTCTTCAATTACATAGGAGGAACAATGGATATTGAAGCAAAAGTAAAACAGATCGTAATGGACAAACTGGGCGTAGAAGAAGCTCAGATCGTTCCTGCAGCAAACTTCATCGAAGATTTGCGTGCCGACTCCCTGGATACAGTGGAATTGGTCATGGCTTTCGAAGATGAATTTGGTCTTACTATTCCTGATGAAGATCAGGATAAACTTCGTACCGTTGGCCAAGCCATCGATTATCTGAAGGAAAAATTGGGATAATCGTACCAAACGCCTGGAATCAATCCTGATAGCATTGATATCAGGATTGGTTCCGTTTTATTCAAGCGCTTTTGTCTGCATCATCACAGCCATGTGGATTTAGGCAAATGCCCTGCTTTCAAAGTCGGTATACCGGCTGCAAGAAGACCAGATAAGAGGTATATATGCAAAGAAGAAGAGTCGTGATAACCGGTATCGGTGCTATTACTCCGGTTGGCCACAATGTTGTCCAAACTTGGCACAGCCTTGTGGGCGGAGTAGTTGGAGTTGGTTTGATCTCTCGTTTTGATACCGAAAATCTCCCTGTTAAAATCGCCGCAGAGGTAAAGAACTACAATCCCGAAGACCATTTTGAACATAAAGAAGTAAAGAAACTGGATTTATATACTCAGTTTGCTATGATTGCCGCTCGGGAAGCGGTCATAGACGCCGGTTTGGAACCGGGCAATTTCGATCCTGATCGCACCGGAGTGATTACTGGAGCGGGGATCGGAGGCATCCTTACTTTTGAAGAAGAATGCATCAAATGTTACACTGCAGGCCCCCGCAGGATTAGTCCATTCTTTATCCCCAAGATGATCGGCAATATCGCAGCTGCCCATATCAGTATCGAACACAATTTTAAGGGGATAAACTTCAATGTTATGAGCGCTTGCAGCAGTGCCAATCATGCATTGGGAACAGCGTTGCGCTCCATCCAATATGGCGATGCCGACATCGTGATTTCCGGAGGTACTGAAGCTGCGGTAACCCCCCTTGCAGTAGGTGGATTTTCGTCTATGCGCGCTCTTTCCACCCGTAACGACGATCCTCAAACTGCCTCCAGACCGTTTGATAAAGAACGCGATGGCTTTGTAATGAGCGAAGGTGCGGCTATGCTGGTATTGGAAGAGCTTGAGCATGCCAAAGCCCGTGGAGCGAAGATTTACGCAGAGCTTGCAGGTTACGGAGCCTCTGCCGATGCTTACCACATTACTGCTCCTTCCGAAGACGGCGAGGGTAGTGCGCGAGCTATTATTATGGCGATCAAAGATGCTGGATTATGCATCGATGATATTGACTACATCAACGCCCACGGCACATCTACACCTTTGAACGACAAAGGTGAAACTCAATCCATTAAAACAGTGTTTGGAGCCAAGGCTTACAAGCTGAAGATAAACTCCACCAAATCCATGGTCGGACACATGCTGGGTGCTGCTGCAGGCATCGAAGCCATCGTATGCGTGAAAAGCATCGAAACCGGCATCATTCACCCCACCATGAACTTGTTAAATCCCGATCCCGATTGCGATCTGGACTACACTGTAGCTTGCGCAGCAAAACAAGAGGTAAATGCCGCTTTATCAAATTCCCTCGGTTTTGGCGGGCACAACAGCTCAGTGGTAATCACTCGCTACAAAGGCTAAATGAATCATTTGTGGTCCCCCGCTGGCATTGCCATCGGCGGGACCATTTCATTTTGGAAAGATGAGTAAAAACTTGAAGAATATTGTCTCGCAAATCCTTGAATACTTCAACGGCAAACATATGCCGGAAAGCTATCCCAAGTGGGAAAAAAGCTTGCAATCTCTGCAAAAGCGTATGGACTACAATTTCAACGATATGACACTGCTCAAGGCTGCTCTCACCCACAAATCTTACCTGCGGAGGCATTTCAACGACCACAAGATGCCATCTCCATTCGAACGCATGGAGTTTTTGGGTGATAGCATTCTGGGCTTTGTAGTGTCCAAAGAACTCTTCAGCCGCCATCCTAACGAGCAGGAAGGCAAGCTCTCCAAACTTAAATCCAAGATAGTATCCGAGACCTATCTAACCTTGAAAGCAAACAGCCTGGAACTGGGCAAATATCTGCTTTTAAGCCCGGAAGAAGCAGCCTCGGGGGGAGCTGAAAAGCCATCCATCCTCTCCGACAGCGTGGAGGCTCTGATCTGTGCGATCTATCTGGATAGCGGTATTGCGGCAGCATCGCGCTTCATCAAAAGTCACCTTCTGATAAACTATGAAGAGACTGTTACCCGCGACGAACTGGTAAACTACAAGTCGATTTTGCAGGAGTATCTGCAAGGACACAATCAGGATCCGCCAAAATACGTCACCATCTGCGAAGACGGCCCCGAACACCAAAAGGTCTTTACCATCGAAGTGCGCATCGGAAACAAACTGAGTTGCATCGGTAAAGGCAACACCAAGAAAGCCGCCCATCAGGAAGCCGCCAGAATCGCCTGTCAGAAATTAGGCATTTAACGCACATTTACCCTGCCCAACACTGGAAAATGCTCCTGCTGGCATTATCCCTTTTGTTCCCCTTGAGATGAACTAGATCTGAAGCAGTTATTAAGCCATTATCATCGAGTGACCACACGGGCATAACGGGACAATATCTGCTTCGGCACCACAGTAATTTCACGGCATGAAGGCAGCTTTGTAAATCTATTTTACGCCAAATTTCAAGAAAAATCTTGACCGCAAGCCTCTTTTGCTCTATTCTGTAATATATAGTTCAGGCATAATAGTTTCTGGAGTTCAAGTCACCCTGGATATCTATCTATAGAAGAATGAGTTTAAAAGGGGGCTTGGACTTCAGGAAATGCATACTTAGAATATACTTTGAAGTCCATTTGACCTTAATAACATATAGGTTATGTATAGATGTAAAAGGTCAAATGACCGCCAATGCTTGATTAGTGTAACCTAATAGGAGAATTGATGGGACCTATTACAGAACACCATTTGATGCTGTTTCTCATCCAGTTTGCATTGCTTTTGGGGCTCTGCAAGATCGCAGGCTACCTCTTCGAGAAACTGAAGCAATCCAGTGTGACTGCAGAACTTCTGGTGGGTATAGTTTTGGGTCCTGCCATATTAGGCAAGCTTGCTCCTGGGGTGCAAAGTTATCTTTTCCCCGATGATGTAGTTCAACGCTCCATGTTGGAAGCTCTGGCGTGGTTTGGCAACTTTTTTCTGCTGATGGAGACGGGCTTGGAGATCAATTTCTCCCGTGTGTGGAAACAACGCAAAGACGCCATCAAGCTCTCCGCAATAGATCTAGTTTTGCCCATCATTCTGTGCTTTGTCCCCATCTATTTCCTGCCGGAACGCTATCTTACCGATCCCTCTCAAAGAGTGCTGTTTGCCCTGTTTATCTCTGCTATCATGACCATCAGCGCCCTCCCCGTAGCCATTCGGGGATTGAGGGATTTGAACATCCTGAAAACTGATGTGGGTTTCTTGATCCTATCTGCTCTTACTATCAACGACATAGCCGGTTGGGTGATCTTCACTATCATCCTGGGTCTTTTTGCTCACGGATCGCTGGAGATCAGCTTTATCGTCCGCTTAGTACTGCTTACACTGGCATTCACCGTCATCAGCCTGACCCTTTTGCGAAGAGTCGTGGACAAGGCTATGACCTTTATCCACAACCATATGGGAGAAAACTCCGGTCTGAAGATTACTTTTATCATGGTAGTGGGTGCCATCTTTGGCGCTGCAACCCTGAACATCGGAATTCACTCTTTATTCGGTTTCTTCATTGCTGGAACCATCCTGGGTGAAACCACTCACATCACCGAACAAGACCGCTTTGTGATGAATCGCCTAGTTTATTCTGTGTTTGTACCCATTTTCTTTGCCAACATCGGTTTACACTTGGATTTTATCGCCAATTTCGATTGGTTCCTGGTACTGGTGATCAGCGCAATTGGTATTGGAGCACGCTATTTGGCAGCATATCTTGGCTCAAAGTGGTCTGGGCAAAGCAAATCCAATCTCTCCGTGATCGCCATCAGTCATACTCCGGGCGGGCAAATGCACATTGTAGTAGCCATGCTGGCATATTCCAGCGGCCTGATCTCCGAAAAAGTACTGGTAAGCATCATTGCTGCTGCCATTATCTCAACCATCGTCTTTGGCCCCTGGCTGTCTCAAACCGTGCGTAAGTTGAAACGAAGCATTTTTGACATCCTGTTTGACGAAGACGATGTATATATCGATTCAGAAAGCAGCACCCGCGATGAGATGCTGCGCTACATGAGCAGTATCGTGGCTCGAAAAACCAAGATCAGCCGGGACACCATTTATCACGAGATAAAACTGCGGGAAGAACAGATGAGCACAGCCATGGGAGGCTCAATTGCCATTCCCCACGCCCGCTTGGAAAACCTGGAGAAATCCTTTGTATTCGCTTTTCATACCAGACAAGGCCTGGAATGGGACAGTCCTGACGGCAACTTGGTGCGTTTAATAGTGTTGGTCATCACTCCCAAAGAATCTCCCAATGCCCAGCTACAGATACTTCAAGGCATCGCTGGCGCCATGCAGGATCACCAGAAAGCCCGTAACCTGGTAACCAGTAGAGACCGCCGCTTTGTGTGGGCAACCATCCGCAGCGAGTTGAACGCCTGTCAGCAATGTAATGTGGAGGTTTGACAATAATCATCCAAGCATCCTGATCGGCATTTTTTTACATGTACGAGCGAAAAAGAATATAAAGATCTATTCAAAGACAGGTCAAGATAGCAGATAGTAATGCTTGGAGGTTATATTGTAGGTTGATACTTTCGGACAAAATAATGGCATCCCGTAGGGGAATCGAACCCCTGTTGCATGACTGAGAATCACGAGTCCTAGGCCACTAGACGAACGGGACGCAATAAAAAAGGCGCAGACGCACCTTAGCTCTATATATATTTGGCGACCCCTAGGGGAATCGAACCCCTCTTGCAAGAATGAAAATCTTGAGTCCTGACCGATAGACGAAGGGGTCGCAAATATTTGGTGATCCAGGATGGACTCGAACCATCGACTCTCTGCTTAAAAGGCAGATACTCTACCACTGAGTTACTGGACCCATTTTTAAATATGTTTTTCCAAACTTTTTTAGCGGCGTTTTTTTGTCAAGCATTTAGTATTCTCAAACCAAAAATAACTGGATGCACTGTATCTTATACCTTATCGTAACTTCAATGATGATCTAGTTCTCATCACAATACCTGTATGAACCAAGATCAAGGCATGATGATGGATATACGGTGCCACAAGGCGTGATCATCCATAGCCTCAATCTACATCACCTGTAATGCAAGGTGGTTTCGGTTACGACCGGAGCTTAGTCCTACTGCATAAACTCACTGTGATTCTGCTGTCTTCAGCTTTAGCAGTCTCCCCAAGGATCCCCCAATCCAGACTGTGTTTTCATCCACCGCACAGATAGTTTTGAACATTACAGATCCAAGAAGGTTGTAGTTCATTGTCCAGGAAAGGCCGTCATTCGTGGAGCTGTAAATGGACCCATAATCACCTACAAACCACATCTTGGAGCTTCCTGGAGCGGCACAGATTTCGTTTATGGTATAGTCACACAAGTGTTTGATCAGACTCCATGTTTGTCCCATGTCTTCCGTGCGATACACTTTCCCATCGCCTGTATCACTGTCCTCTCCGACCACCCACATGAATCCGGGTTCCCGGTAAAAGTATCCATAGTACTCGTGGTTAGTGTTCAAGCCCGTCGTCCAGGTTTCACCGCCGTCATTGCTGATGCGTAAACCCTGACCAAACATTATTATAGTAGATCCTTGTGCCCAGATTTCATTAAAACACAAGGTACCCTCATTACGTATCTGTGTCCAACTTTCTCCACCATCTGTGGTCTTGATCACAGCTCCGTAAATAGATACCAGATAGCCTGTTGAAGTGTCTTCAAAGTAAACGCCGCTGAACTGTTCGCTTTCGACAGTGCCGGCATCAATCAACTGCCAACTTCTGCCGCCGCTGGTGGTACGGAGCACTGTGTTCTGACTACCTACAATCCAACCAGTATTGGTATCCAGCCAAAACATATCTGACAAGTACGAATTGGTTCCAGTATTAACGTCGAACCAGGTCATTCCGCCATCAATGCTTTGTTTTACCTGCCCATTACTACCACAGAGCCAGCCATTATTAGCATCATGAAAGTGAATACTGTTGATGGTAAAATTCTGTCCCAGATCAATAACGTCCCAGTGCATTGGTAACATCGTGAAGCTGATCTCATTTCCCCAAACTTCTCCATGCTCATTCTTGGCATAAGACCTCACGTATACTTTCGCTCCCGGTTCCAGTCCGTAGAGAGTGTGAGACATGGTATAGGGATACTCATCATAGTATGGATCGAGGTCATAATGGTCTCCACTAAGATCAGGATTGGGATTTTCACCCCAGCATAGGGCCAGCTCGGTAAGAGGTGAATCGCCCGGAGAGATAATTTTGATACTTATATTCGGAATGCCAAGCTCTATCTGAGACACAGGAAGGGTTTCGATAACCGGCAAGCCTTTATTGGGATCGGTGCCGCTATCCCCGCAAGCCGTCAATAAAAGCAAAACAAAACAAGCGAAACAAATAACTGTTCTTTTCATAGTCTCCTCAATCTGTAGTAAACACAGTTTTTCCCATAGGATTATTCAGAGAGAATATGTCAAGCAACAATTTGTCTACTCACATCCCCTCCATTATCCAAAACATAGATTTGAGTCCTTACGAAACTCCAGTTCACATCACCAAAGCTTGTATAAACGAGGTCACAGAAACTTATAAGCTGATATCTCACATCCATCTAAAGCTCTACCTGAGCAGTTCCCAAGCCGCACTCAGGATGTCTTTGAGAGACCCTTGGGATGCGTAGTCGGGGTAAGCCAGACAGGGATACTGTAGGACTCTTCCACTTCGAGGGAATCCATTTCGCTAAATCAGCACAGTACAAAC
>JALOBM010000097.1 GCA_023228285.1 Candidatus Cloacimonadota bacterium
TGTTTACCTATTGGGTCGTTGTCTTTGTCATAAAACACACCTTTTGCATACTGTGTCTCATTAGAAAAGCGAGCAATAGCAACTTTTCTTTTCAAAGCCTGCTCCTCTTTCTTTATTTCTTGAATTTGTGGCTCGACTTTTACCACTTTTTGCTGTGTCGTACAGCTAAATGCAATTGAAACAATCGCAAATCCCATTAATGTTTTCTTCATTTGTTTATAATTTATAGTTTATACTACGGTTTTCTTGTTCTTTATTATGTTGCCTAACGGATGGCAATAAGAAACGTAGGGCATTTCAAAGCTCCTACCTATCAAGTTGCCGAGCCGTTTATTAAATGTTATGTCGTTCAAATTTAGCACTTTCTGCCCTATGTTTTTTATTGCGTGTTGTGTGCCGTAATTTATATTTTCCTTATTTCTTTCGTAATCAATATGAAAGTCTCTGTTTAATAATCGATTATTAATGTTGAATATTCTCTAACGAACAAGAACTAATATTTGCTTTCAATGTATCTTGTCCACTGAACACCATTATTATTGTATTTGCAGCTATAAACTCCTCCGATGACGGAGAAGAAGTAAAAAAGATTCCGAAATCTTGACTAAATTCACTTTTATCGTTCAATTCTATTTTTGCGTCTCCAATCAAACCGTCGCCATAAGTTCTAATTTTAGCACTATCTCCTTGGATTGTGCCTCTGATATTAACACCAACATCAATTCCTCCTATCTCATTTTCTTTTAAGTGCCATTCTTGACTTGTTAAAGTCAAAATAGCTCCATTGTTATTATTATAACTCTCTGTACTTTTTTGACAAGTTACTTCTTTAGTCGTTGCATCTTCTTTACTGCAAGAAATCATGGCAACAACACCAATTAATAAAATTGCTAATTTTTTCATTTAAAATTATTTTTACTGTTATTAAAATTTGAAAAGAAGATGCTATTTTGCTACAAAAGGTTGCGTTCTTATGGCACACAACGGGTCGATACCCGCAATCTTTCGTATATATCGCCCTTATCTGTTCGCTTGCTAATCCAGTCATCCTGTGATGTTCATGAATACTAAAGTACTGAAATCTTTTATACCAATCAAACGGGATCGGAGGCCTGGTCAGCTTTTACAGCCCAAGGTCGAACTAAATCCGCCTCCGCGGATAGCTAGCATAAAGTCAAAGAACGCTCCTCTTACTGCCCCCCTCAAAATACATCAAATCGTTCGATAAGTGCATACCCTGTAATTCAGCGGGTGTAGTCCAATCCCGATTTATCGGAACTCATCGCTGGGTCTTGCAGACCGCTCAGAGTCCTATTTATTGCCGCTAGTATTTTATTTTTATTTTCTGTCACGTAATTGATAAAGTTGTTTTAGCAAATATCTTCTTGTTTCGGTATCATTCTCATTTTTAAGTTTTTTACCTATTTCATGGAATTTGCTTTTGATTTCTTTAAATTTCTCTAATTTCTCAAAATCTGCCAGCCATTCCGCAAAGTCGTTTAATTCAATTTGATTTTTTGAATAGTTTAAATATTCCGCAAATTCAGGAATCTCAAGATTTGAATTTTCATATTTTTCAATTGGAAAAATTGGCCTTTCAAAGAATTTGTCAAAAAGGTAAGAATTAGCAAAGTAAGTTTCAATCGCCTTTGATTCTGCCTCTTTAAATTTTTTAAGCTTGAAAAGAATAATTGTCCATTCGAACAAAAAGTCAGGCATTCCAATGTCATACGGGAAGTTTTTAGTGAACCATCTTAGATAAGTAAGCCCGCCTTTATAATCCCCAATTTTTAAATATAAATTTAGCGGAGCATAACGAAGTCCACGACTATCGTCATAACAACCAAACATTCTCTTTTCATTATAAAGTGTTTTCCGAATGTTTTTTATTTTGTTTTGAATTATCTCGATTTGTTTTGGTGTCATTTTTTAATTTTTGGTTGGCATATAATATTAGCGGTAACGTCCTTATATGCGCATTGCATATATCTGGAATTAATCTCTATTTGTTAGTACCCCTCTTTCCCTACGAGATATACCTGAACTCGTTCGCTAGGGGTATACCTCGAAGCCCGGCGAGTGTGGTTCCCCCCCCCCTCCTTACGCCCGGTGAATTTTTTTTTCATCTGGAGAATAGTTGTAAGGTTTTTTTTATTTTTGTGATCAATGATTATGAAAATAAATAAAACCATGAACTGCTTGAATGAGAATGAATTAGGACAGTATGTTGACTACCTGCGTGGAATCGGAGAAGAGCCTGCCGAAGAAGTCATTGCACACGTTACCGACTGTGAGAAATGTAAGAAGGCTATCCTGGAAATGTCTACCATCATGGATGAGGTTGATGCCAATGAGGTGAAAGAAGGCTAAAGTCTATGAGACTTTAGGCCATCGTTCTCACCATTATTCTTCAAGCCAAATCTTACCCGATACTAAGATTGCATCCCGTTGCATCCCGTTACATCCCGCCTTTCTCCATCTTAATCCCACTTGCTACTCACGGCTTCGCCTCCCTCAGTCACAGGTGCGGCCGCGACTGGCAAGTGCCTAAGGCTCTCCCCAACACGTTCAACTTCAAGGGCCTTGGATGCATAAGATGGTCTTGTAAGGTACAAAATTATTATCCAAAATTGGTTGACAAGCATCTGTTTTTTTAAACACCTGAATGCCGATTGATCAACCTGATTTGCACCTGGCAGCCCGCTGTGCTATCCGGCCGCCTTTGAGGTAGAAGTTCTTAATCCGGATCACCTGGAACTACAGCGGAGATAATCACATAGCCTAGCGGAATTAATCAGGTTAAAGGTACGGATATTAACAGCTTAGGAAAAGTTAGATTTCGGGGGGTCGGGTAAAAATTTTTATCTTCGGTAAATTTTCTGTTATTCCCATGGAACGAACCCGCATTATCCCGAAAGGCATTGTTTGGCCATTTATTCTCCTGACTTCCCTATTTTTCGCGTGGGCAATACCTAACAACTTGACAGATACAATGTTGGCTGCCTTTAAGCGAATCATGAGTCTCTCTGATACCAAGACCGCCTGGATCCAGGTGGCTTGTTATCTGCTAGGGTACGGCTGTTTCGCCATTCCCGGAGCGCTGTTTATCAAGCGGTACACGTATAAGTCGGGGGTAATCCTCGGGCTTGCCATGTACGCTTCCGGAGGCTTTCTGTTTTACCCGGCGATGTTGATATCGGAGGTGAACATGGCCATTGGGTTTATCATGTTCTTGTTGGCTATTGTCGTGCTGTTTGCAGGGCTTTCGGTGCTGGAAACCTCGACCAACTCGTATGTTTGCGCCATCGGCCCGGAGGAAACGGCCACGCAGCGGCTGAACTTTGCCCAGTCGTTCAATCCTTTTGGTGCCATCACTGGCGTGATCATCAGCCAGGTTTTTATCCTCTCCCAGCTGAACACGATGGGGGCGGCGGAGCGGTCGGCTCTTGCGCCGGAGGAGCTGGCGGCCATTCAGGGAGCCGAGCTAAACGCCGTGACGATGGGGTATATCACCATCGGACTGGTGATGGTGGGGATCATGCTGCTGATCTTGTTTACCCGGATGCCGAGCCTCAAGGAGGATGATAGACGTCTCGATTTTGCCGGCACGTTACGGCGGCTGATGCGGAACCGGAATTATGTCATGGGGGTGGTGGCCCAGTTTTTTTATGTGGGTGCCCAGATCGCGGTATGGTCGTTCACCATCCGTTATGTGATGATCCAGCTCAACCTCGATAGCCTGGTGGCAGAGTTGGGGGCGAATCCAACGGGTGATAGCATCATTGCTAAACTACGTGATATTGAGCCGATTGCAGCCGGATTTTACAATTTTGCCGAATGGATCGGTCTGCATCAACTGCTGCCGCGCACGGCAGAGCAGGCGGGTGCTACCTATTATATATTGGCGCTGGTGATGTTCGTCGTGGGGCGATTCACCTGCACGGCGCTGATGCGTTATTTTAAGCCGCGGGTTATGCTCACCATCCTGGGTGTGCTGGCTGCGGTGCTTTGCCTGGTGACCATCTATGCCGGAGGATTTACGGGAGTCTATGCGCTGGTGATGATCTCTTTCTGCATGTCGCTGATGTTCCCGACGATCTATTCGCTGGGGATCGCCGGACTGAAAGAGGACACGAAAATTGGCGGCGCCGGCATGGTGATGGCCATTGCCGGAGCTGCGGTGCTGACACAGATCCAGGGCATCGTATCCGACCAGTCGGGCAGCATCAAGCTGGCCTATTGGGTCCCGGCTTTTGCCTTTGTCGTGATTGCAGCCTACGGTCTCTCCATCAAACAGAAGAAAGCCACAGCCTGATTCTTATAGGCAGCGGCTAACCTCCCCAACCGGTTTACGGGTTCTGGGCGCAAGCTCATTGGTCCGTTGCGACTCGTTGAGCTGGCCCGGATCGCCGGGATATCCCAGGGCAATGCAGGTGACGGGCTCATACACGTCCGGATCGATGCCGAGGGTGCTGATGATTTTATTCGGATCGTAACCACTCATCGGATGTCCGTAAATGTTCATGGTGATGGCTTGAAGGATCATTCCCATGCTGGCGGCCCCTACATCATGCTTCGACCAGAGGTTTGGCTTGCCTGGGTCGCGCTCCCGCTTAGCTAATGTAACGATCAGTACAGCAGCATTTTGTGCCCAGGATTGGTTGCCCGGATTGAGGCAGCTCAGGATCTTCTTGAACCCCTCCGTTCCTTTGTATCCATACAGAAAAAACCAGGGCTGCAGATTGCCACCGTTGAACGCCCAGGTTCCCGCCTCCAAAATGGTTAGCAGGTCGTGCTCAGTGATCTCGTGAGCAGAAAAACTCCGCGGACTCCACCGCATCCGAAGCCAGTCGGTTACGGGATAGGAGGTCGCAGCGGTCTTAATAGGATTTACCATATCGTAAGGGTTTTGTTGTTGTTGATAGCTTCACGTTATCTTTGTTGATGTGATCACAACCATGACAACCTCTAAGATATGAACTTCTACGCGACAATCCACCCCTGGTACGATCAGATCTTTCCTTTTGCGATGGCTCAGCGTGATTTTGTCTTATCCTTCGGGTCGGGCCCGGAGCTTGAGCTGGTCGATGTTGGCTGTGGCACCGGCAGCCTGCTGGTGTCGCTGGCCGGATCTTTTGGGCGGTGCACGGGACTGGATCCTGATGAGGAGATGCTGGCCGGAGCGAGAGCTAAGGCAGATTCTGCGGGGGTACCCATCCGCCTGATGCCGGGCGGGATGCTTGATCTTGACCGGGAGTTCGCCCCGGGATCAGTCGATCGGCTGATCTGCTTCGGAAACACGATACCTCACCTGGAGAGTCTGGAGCAGGTAGATCATTTTCTGCGTCAAGCTGCATCGGTGTTGAGGCCGGAAGGTATGATCCTGCTGCAGATCATCCACTTCCGCCGGATCTTCGACCAAGAGTTGCCCGGACTGCCCACCCTGGAGAATGATCAGGTACGGTTTGTCCGGAACTACCATTACACCCTCCCGGATCCCGGGGTGATCCGCTTTCATACCATCCTGACCATTAAGGAGTCGGGCCAGGTGATCGAGAATGATATCCCGCTGTTAGCCCTCTCCCTGGAGCAGCTCTCGGAAGCCTTGGGCAAGGCTGGGTTTTCTGATTTGCAGACATTTGGTAGCTTTACCCGTGACCCATTCTCGGCCGACAGTATTCCGTTGATTCTGACGAGTAGGGTAAGTGGTTAAAAATCAGTGTATAGTAGTTCGTCAATTACAAATTCTTAATTGCAAATATTAAATCGCAAATCCTATATGGCACACCGTAACAACCTCATTATTGCTCTCTTGTTCCTGACCACGCCGCTCGTTGGTCAGACCATCCGGCCGGAGTACAAGGCCAAGGGCTTTTCCGGTAATCCTGTGTTTGAGGGCTGGTACGCCGATCCCGAGGGGATCATCTACGGCGATACATTTTGGATCTTCCCTACCTGGTCTGACGAGTGGGGGGAGCCCTTGGTGCCGCTGCAATTATCAGAATATCAGAAAGAAATACAGAAAAACACCATCAATCCCCAGTATCTCAAGCAGACTTTTCTCGATGCTTTTTCGTCGAAGGATCTGGTGAACTGGACCAAGCATCCTAAAGTGCTGGATATTAAAGATATCAGCTGGGCGGCTTATTCTATTTGGGCTCCTTCGGTGATTCATGCCAACGATCAGTATTATCTCTTTTTTGGCGCCAACGATATTCAGAGTGATGAGGAGCCGGGGGGTATCGGGGTGGCGGTAGCTGAGCGGCCCGAGGGTCCTTATCGTGATGCTCTTGGGAAACCGCTGATCAATGCATTCCACAACGGAGCCCAGCCGATTGATCAGTATGTTTTCCGTGATGATGATGGGCAGCATTATCTTTATTACGGTGGCTGGCGCCACTGTAACGTGGTGCGCCTGCGTTCTGATCTGCTTGGTATTGAGTCTTTTCCAGATGGTGAAACGTTCAAAGAGATCACTCCGGAGCATTATGTCGAAGGTCCGTTTGTGTTCAAGCGCAATGGGCGGTACTATTTTATGTGGTCGGAGGGTGGCTGGACCGGCCCAAACTACAGTGTAGCCTATGCCATAGGCGATTCGCCCACCGGGCCGTTCACCCGGATCGGCAAGATCCTGCAGCAGAACCCCGAGGTGGCCACCGGAGCTGGTCATCACTCCGTGATTCACCCTCCGGGCACCGATGATTATTATATTGTATATCATCGG
>JALOBM010000025.1 GCA_023228285.1 Candidatus Cloacimonadota bacterium
CTGATATCAAGGTGTTATCATCCTGTGCTCACTCGATGATAACCCGATGATATCTACTTCTCTACACGTTGATACACAGAGTGTGAACCGCAGCTCTGAATCATTCGGCAGATTATCTGCCAAAGTGGAGTATGGCAGCCCAGCAGAAAACGACATTCGTACCTTGACGAGTCACTAGTAGAGCGTTCATAAAACAATATATCATACTCTAATCTCATCCATCTTATATCTCCACCTGAACACGACAGGCGATTGATTTAGCTCATCAATACCTTTGTAGATTCGATCAATTAGTTCTTCCTTGCTGTTTACGCGTATGAATCGCAGCAAGGAGCGCGAGATTTTACTAAAGAACATTTCAATCAGGTTAAGCCATGAACCATGCTTAGGGGTAAATACAAATTCAAACCTATTAGGCATGGAAAGAAGGTATGCTTTGGTTTCTTTAGATACGTGGGCTGAGTGGTTATCGAGTATAATACGGATTTTCTGGTGTTCTGGAATCTGCTCATTTAACATATTCAAAAACTCGATGAATTCTTTACTGCGATGTTGTTCGCGAACTAAGGGATAAATCTTGCCATCATGAAGATTGATCCCAGCAAGCAAAGATACCGTGCCAAGTCTCTTATACTCTGGGTCTCTACCAATGTTAGGATATTCACCAGGTACGGGTGAAAGTTGTGCGCCCACATTTGCTATAGCTTGGATGCCAGGCTTTTCGTCGTAACTCACAGTCACCATGTTACGTTCCAAGTCGGGATTGCTGTTGAATATTTCGACTTCCTTATATACACATAGCACATTGGCCATCTTCTCCTCAAACTGAGGATCTCGTTTTTCCAAGTAGTAAGTTACTTTATGAGGTTTGATACGATTTGAAGTTAGTATGCTGTGAAGAGCACTTTTCCCAATCTTTGACAAGCACTCAAATCCTTCCTGTTTACAGTTTGTAGATATATGTCGTACCAATGCGCTGTAAGTCCAAGTCTCCGCTGCATAACCGTAGTTCTTAGGTGGATTACAGGCAATTGAAACTACCCAGGATTTTGCATCGTCTGTAATGATTGGCCTTCTGCCTGGACGTGGCATATCATTTAATGCTTCGAGTACACCATATGCCAAAGCTCGATTAATACATCGCTCTACCTTGGGTCTGTTCGTTTGGTGAGATCTTGCTATCTCTGTTACGCTCAAACCAGTGTAATAATCATATAGCATGCTCGCCCTGGTAACTTTAGAATGGCCTTCCGTCCTAGAATTCCGTATTTTTAACAACTCAACCAATTCGGCATTAGTCATCACTATCTTGGCTCGTGTACTTGGCTTTCCCATTGATATCTCCCACAATGTTTTCTTTGATAGTGAGAAGATAATCGATAACCCTAATTACGCAACATAATTAATAGAACGATCTACTAGTTTGGAACAATCAATGTTCCTGCTGAATTTCGCTTATTTGCCTAATGTTTTGTAGAATCTCTTCCCTAAAAGTCAGAATAAACTTACTGCAGAAGAGAAAGACAATGGCTTTACCAAAACTTAACACAGTCCTTATATAAGCCTAACAAAAGATAGGTATAATCTAAGTGTAGCGCATTGACGCAAAAACCTAAATAAGGAGATAGTAATGAAACACTGGGTTTACAAAAGCCTTGTATTAGCACTATTGATGATTCTTCCACTAGCCGCGATGGCAGCGGAAAGCACACTGAGCACTGAATTATGGGGCCGCTGGACTATGACTACCGGAACCAGCGCTGCAGACCGCAGAACCATTACAAAAGCAAACGCTATGGCTCTGGAGCGTGGTTATGTGGATCTGAAAACCAAATTCAGCGAAAATACATCTGCCAGATTTACCGTAGATGTATTCTCCACAGACGATCAGAAGAATGGTGCTGGACTAAAACTGAAATATGCCTTTCTGGATTTTGGTAATCTGATCCCGATCCAGGACCTAAAACTAAGTGTGGGATTGCAAAAAGTGTTCTTTGGATCAATCTACGACTGGGATTACAACCTCATAGGCAAAGCACCGGTGGATGAATACAAGTTGGTAAATTCCGCCGACTACGGTGTCTCGATAAACGGCTATCTTCCCTCCGGATGGGGTGAGTATGCCATAGGTATGTATAATGGCGAAGGCTATAAGAACTATGGAGCAAACTTGAAAGGCAACACCCGTTTTGAAGGCTTGGCAAACCTGCGCCTTACTCCTCTTGCTGGTCTTACATTGGGTGCTTCTGTGATGACAAACAGTGTGGAACGTGAGTATGATATCGACACAGATATCCCTGTCCCAGGTTACCAGAATCAGTTTTTGGCTGATGTACTGGCTCGGTTTGTAGTGGGTCCTCTAGACGTGATGGCAGAATACTTTTCAAAGAATGTAGAATACCCAAATATAGAAGATGGCAGCAAGGATTACAACGCTTCCGGTATCTCGATTATTCCAATCTTCAATCTGCGGAACTACATCGACCAAGATATCCAGATCCTGGGCCGATACGACCGCTGGGATGCCACCGACAACGCTTCGGATAAACACCTCTCAAATGCCCTTACTGCAGGTATCAATTACAATTTTATGCACAACGATAGCTACGTGCCATCCATGCAACTGCAGTTAAATGCCACTCACAAGAGCTATGATGAAGACAATTCTGCACCGATATACGCTAATGAATTAAAAGATAGTTTCACTTTAATGGCGCAGCTTAAGTGGCGCTTTTCTCACGCATTATAGAATAAGGAAGGTACATCATGCGTAACTACATAATTATCTTACTGATAGTCATTCTCAGCCTTAGTTTTGCCTATGCCAAAAAAGGACAGATCACTTGCTCCGGATCAACAACCGTGTTGCCCATCGCCCAAGCAGGTGCGGAAGCATTTATGGATAGCCACCCCGAATATAATATCTCCGTCCGCGGTGGAGGTTCAGGCGTAGGTATCGCGGCTTTACAAAATGGCACAGTGCAGATTGCCAATTCATCGCGTCCGATCAAGAGTAAAGAGATTTCTGCCTGCAAAGCAAAGGGGATCAATCCCACTACTTACGTTGTCGCTAACGACGGCATCGCAATTGTGGTGCACAAAAGCAATCCAATAAGAGACTTAAGCATCACCCAGATCAGGGATGTTTACACCGGAAAGATCACAAATTGGCAAGAACTTGGCGGTCCTTCCTTACCCATCGTAGTAGTTTCTCGCGATGTTGCTTCAGGAACCTTTGAAGTGTTCAATGAGAAAGCCCTAAACGGAGCTAAAGTAGCCGCTTCAGCTCAGCTTTTGGCATCAAATAATGCTGTGGTTAGTGCTGTGGGTTCTACTCCCGGAGGAATTGGTTATACCGGGCTGGGATACATCAATAGCGACGTAAAAGTAGTTAGTGTAGAGAATATTACTCCATCAGAATCTTCGGTAAAAGACGGTAGTTATAAACTAAGTCGAAAGCTATATATGTACACTAATGGTAAAGCCACCGGCGGTGTAGGTAGTTTTATTGGTTGGCTACAGTCCGATGCAGGGCAGAAGATTGTAGAAGAACAAGGTTTTATCTCCATCAAGTAAATCCCTTATAGTCGCGTTCCCGGTGTTCTCTGACTCTTAGTGGGGGATCAACCGGGAAATAGCGGCTATTTGCAAAGGAAAGTATGGTTATGCAAGTACGCGAAAAAGCTTTCGTTGGCATCACTCACACAGCAGCACTCTTCAGTCTGGCAGCTGTATTTGGCATCATATTCAGTGTCTTTCGGGAGGGCATTCCTCTGTTTTGCACTATATCGATCGGGGATTTTATCTTCGGCAGTGCTTGGTATCCCACTCATGCCGAGACTCCTCAGTTTGGCGTCCTGTATCTCCTTATTGGATCTCTTCTGGTCACACTGGGTGCGCTGATGATTGCGGTTCCTCTGGGCTTGGGCAGTGCAATTTTCATTTCGGAGATAGCCACACCGAGACTGAAAGAAATCGCCAAACCGATAGTTGAACTGTTGGCTGCTATCCCCAGTGTCGTATATGGGCTATTTGGTATGATGGTATTGGCACCATTTGTGCGTGAACTTATCAATCTGAATACAGGACTCAATCTCTTTAGTACTTCAATTATTCTGGGTCTGATGGTGTTACCGATTATCTCCAGCATGAGTGAGGATGCACTCGCAAACGTTCCCAAACAGCTACGTGAAGCCTCATTGGCGCTTGGTGCTACTTCCTGGGAAACTATCGCAAAGGTAGTGGTTCCAGCTGCACGACGAGGCATTGTCGGCTCTGTATTGCAGGGTTTTGGTCGCGCCATTGGAGAGACTATGGTTGTCTTGATGGTAGCAGGTGGATCAGCGCAAATTCCTAAAAGCATTTTTGACTCTATTCGCCCTCTAACCTCCACTATCGCCGCTGAAATGGGCGAAACTGTTATCGGTGACCTTCATTATCGCGTGCTTTTTGCCATTGCGGGACTGCTGTTTATTATCACCTTTGTCATCAATCTGGTAGCGGACTTGGTCTTTCTAAAACGGAAGGTAAAATGAAATTAAGATATCTTGCTAATATATCCGGCAAGCTACTGATGGCCTTACTTTTTATAATCACTGCCCTGATGCTTTTCATCTTTTTAGGTAGTATTTTCAGTAGAGGGATAGGAGTGATTTCATGGAGTTTTATCAGTGAAACGCCTCGTTCCGGTATGACTGAAGGCGGAATATTTCCAGCTATTGTCGGTACATTCTGGCTGACCTTGCTGTCGATACTGATTGCTCTTCCTCTGGGCATATTCTGTGCGATCTATCTGTTTTGCTACGGCAAGCCAATGTGGTTTGTAAACATGGTAAGGCTTGCGATAAATACTTTGGCAGGGGTCCCTTCGATTATCTACGGATTATTTGGTATGGCTGTATTTGTAAACATGTTTTCTCTGGATGTATCTCTCATCAGCGGTGCGTTGACGCTATCGGTATTGGCATTACCGCTGATTATAAACACCACCGAAGAAGCTCTGCAAAGTGTCCCTGCAGATTTCACCGAAGCTTCCATCGCCTTAGGAGCGCAGAAAAGCACAACTATCATTCGAGTGGTGCTTCCTTCCGCGTTGCCAAATATACTCACCGGGGTTATCATCAGCATAGGTCGCGTTGCTGGAGAGACTGCTCCTATTATGTTTACAGCTGCAACCTTCTATTCACGAAAGCTGCCAAACTCTTTGAGTGATGAAGTAATGGCTCTGCCATATCATATTTTTGCTTTAGTTACCGAAGGTTCAAAAGCCACCCAGCAAGTTCCCATAGCCTATGGCAGTGCATTGGTGTTGCTCTTTTTGGTGTTGGGAGTATCATCTATCGCTATCGCAATTCGTTATCATATGAGGAGAAACAAACAATGGTAAATGCTCATATTCGCACACATCATTTGCAGCTATATTTCGGGCAAAATCACGTTCTACACGACATCAATATAAGCCTTCATACCCACAAAATCACTGCTATGATCGGTCCTTCAGGTTGCGGGAAATCCAGCCTTCTCCGCTGTTTTAACCGCATGAACGATCTGATTCCAAATGCAAAAGTGGAAGGTAGCATCTTTTTGAACGAAGAAGATATTTACGATCCTAAAGCTGATGTATCGTCGATTCGAACAAGAGTGGGGATGGTGTTTCAAAAGCCAAATCCCTTTCCAAAATCCATCTTCAACAACGTTGCTTATGGATTAGAAATCCAAGGCAAATACAAAAAATCTGAGATATCGGACAGAGTAGAGAAAAGCCTCAAAGATGCCTGGCTTTGGGAAGAAGTAAGAGATCGCATTCATAGCTCTGCAATGGCACTTTCTGGCGGTCAACAGCAACGACTATGCATAGCCCGCGCTTTGGCAAACGGGCCCTCGATCTTGCTTTTGGACGAACCTACATCAGCGTTGGATCCGCAGTCCACAGCAAAAATTGAAGAACTATGCCTGGCGCTGAAAGATCAAGTAACTATATTGATTGTAACTCATAACATTGCTCAGGCAGGGCGAATCTCGGATTACACAGCCTTTATGTATCTGGGAGATTTGGTGGAATTTGGCGAAAGCTCGCAGGTTTTTACTGTCCCGCAGGATCCTCGCACAGAAGCTTATCTTACTGGAGTATTCGGTTGATACCCGAAAAAAGGACAAACGCATGTTGAATAACAAATTGAATGAATTGAAAAAAATGCTTCTCGATGAAGCTGTGTTGGTTGAAAAGATGGTGATTACGTCCATGAACGCTTTACATAACGGCAATTCTTGCAATCTGAACTCGATTATGCTTTTGGAAGACAGAGTGAATCGTTTGGAAGTGGAAATAGACACCTTTTGTACTTCGCTGATCGCTCTATATCAGCCCGAAGCGGCAGATTTGCGTTCCGTTCTGATGTTTTTCAAGATCAATAACGATCTTGAACGTTTAGCTGATCAGGCAGTGAATATCGCTGAAAGCGCAAATGCCATTTGTGGGGAACCCATTGCCGGATACTTGCCGGATCTGATTCGCATGAATAAAAAGGCGATCGAAATGCTGCATCAGAGTATCTCTGCGTTCATTGATCGTGATGTGGATCTGGCACGTAGAGTGTGTGTGGACGATAGCGTAGTGGATGACCTGAATCGTGTGATGCATAGCACTCTGATAGGTCTTATGAAAGAAAATCCTTCATATATAGATACTTACATGCATTTGCTACGAATCTCTAAGAACCTCGAGCGTATTGCGGATCTTTCTACGAATATCGCTGAAAACACTGTCTTTCTGGTGCAGGGTAAGGTGATAAAACATCTGGGGTAGGTGATCCCGTACTGTAATTCCCCCCTTGCTGTGGTGTATGTCGCATAAATGTGCGATGATTAAGCTATACTATGTATCATTATCGGTGTATCTTTGTATTGAAGCTTGGCTGAAGCAAAGAAACGGTTTTTATGATCGACTATCCTGCTGCTTATGCAATGCCCGCAATCTGCGTAAGGCTTTGCCCCGGAGTTGCTTTACACGTTCTGTACTGAGTTGCAGGATTTGGGCGATTTCTTTGATGCTATAGCTTTGAGAATAGCAAAGCATCAATATCTTCCGTTCGATTTCCGGAATGCTTTCAGGCAGGTACAGCCCTTCCTGCACAAGTTCTACATCAGTGTTAGTATCTACCTTGTCTTCAATTTCCATCGCGCTAGTGCGTTTTTGAAATGATAGTTCCAACTCTAATGCAGCAAGGATGCGCTTTTCGATCCAGTAGTATGCGTAGGTGGAAAATTTTGTGCCCTTCGAAGGATCATAGCGGTTGTTTGCTTCCAGAAGTCCAAGCATTCCTTCCTGAACCAAGTCTTCAAAGTCGGGTTTCCCACAGAAATGACGCTTTGCCAGGTTTATTACCATGCCTTCGAATTTTCGTACGATGAGTTCGGGATCCATGCTTATCTCCAGATATGAGGGTCAGGAAAAATTTGTGGGATTGTGATCCGGAAGCTGGTTCCCTGTCCGATATCACTTTCCACCAGGATGCTACCGCCGTGCATGGCAACAATGTGCTTTACTATTGCCAACCCCAAACCCGTGCCTCCTTTAGAACGGTTTCGAGAGCGTTCGCCCACCCAGAAGCGTTCAAATATGCGGGTTTGATCTTTGGGATCTATGCCTTCACCTGTATCACTGAAATTCACGTGAAACAAGTCTGAATCCTGCCAGACATGAATCTTGATTCCTCCTTTTTTGGTGTGGCGGATGGAGTTTTGGGCCAGATTGATAAAGACTTGTTCAAACTTGAATGGATCCAGAAAGCATACCCCGTCGTAAGGTTCCAGATGAATACTTAGGTCCAGTCCTGCAGCATCGGTCATAGGTTTTAAAATCAGATTGATATTGCCCATCAATTCCGCCGCTTTTACTTCCTGAATATTCAGGCCCAGTCCGCGTTCCAAACGAATCAGATCTTCCAGATCAGCAATCAGATGAATCAGCCTGTCGGTGTGGTTTTGGATGATTTTCAGATAGCGTTCCTGGTTTGCTCCATCATCCTCCAAAGCTTCGGTAAAACCCTTGATGGCAGTAAGGGGAGTACGTAGTTCGTGGGCAAGGTTTACGATGAAATCACGCTTCATCAGCTGTGCAGCACGTAGATCATCAATACTTTGCAGCATAAATACACGGCGTTCCCTTTTGGCGTCTGTGGCAGCGCTAAGCAGATAGTAGTGGTCGTCAATACAAAATTCACGCAGCTCTTTGGCATCGCTCTGAGGAAATTCATGCAGAAAATCCAGCAGTAAAGGATCGCGGATAAGCTCCCAATAGTAGGTTTTCTTTTTGTCGCCTATAGCGGGGAAAAGGGCTTGGAAGGAGAGATTGGTCCACAGCACTCTGCCTTCGGGATCCAAAGCCCAGAGAGGATCTTCATTTGAGGAGATCAGCAAGCGCAACTCTTCTCTGTGGGCTGCCAGATGTCCAATTGTGCTATCCTTTTGTGAGAGTACACGGTTCAAAGTTCTACCCAATTCATCGAATTCCGCTACCTCCAGATCCGGTAAAGAGCTAGTTTCTTCACCTCGGGAGATGCGTTTGGCAGCATCGTTGATACGGTGAAGCTGGCGATTGAAGACGATCAAGGAAAAGATCAATATCGCTGCTGTGCTAAGGGTCATTATCAGCAAGATTGTATTGATACCAGCACCGATCAAAAGCAATGCATTAAGTAGAGCCAGATTCAAGATGTTCAGTAGCACCAAACTGCGATTAAAGCTGCGTTTTTCCATCATCTAGTTCTTTGAGAAGCAGTATCCTACTCCACGGACATTTTGGATATAACGGGAATAATCGCTGATCTTTTCACGCAGATTTTTGATGTGAACATCCACGCTGCGCTCGATTACAATTTTATCTGTGCCCCACAAATGATCCAGAATACTTGAACGGGAATACACTTTTCCCGGGTTGCTTACCAATAGCTTCAGGATGCGGAACTCTGTGAGAGTGAGATCGATACGTTCTTGATCTATACTCACTTCATACCGATTCAGATCAAGCTTTAAGGATGGTTCCACGATGATCTCCTGAATGGTGGAGTTGGTTTCGCTGCGACGCAAAACTGCTTTTACTCTCGCTACCAGTTCACGTCCTTCAAATGGTTTGCCTAGATAGTCGTCTGCACCCATGTTCAGTCCTTTCACTTTGTCGGTGACATCAACTCGGGCAGTAAGCATTACAATCGGCAGAGCTTTATATTTGGGATGCTCACGGATGCGAGAGCATATCTGCATCCCATCAATATCCGGGAGCATCAGATCCAAGACCAGAAGGTCGCATGGTATGCTTTCCAAAGCTTGCAGCATAGGCGTTCCGTGACAGAATACGCGAGTATCGAAACCCGCGCTTTGCAGCTTGATGGCAATTAGTTCGGCGATATCAGCTTCGTCTTCCACAATGTAGATCATTTTTTGCATTCTGCTATCCTGTTTGGTTTTTTTCCACATCAGCCAAATGTGGTTTTTAGAGCAAGTTTTTTTTTGGTTAATTCTTCTTAACACAGAGGTTTTGCTTTTAATATCATGCTTTATCGGACATCAGAGGTAGAACTCAACAAACCATAGAGTCTTTTACTTGACTGAATATCCTTTGGCACAAAAACTTGGATTCTATGTTAATTATGGGAGAAAATGATGTCCAGAAAGCAACAGGGGATGTTTACGGTATGTATCATGGCCTTTCTAATAATGGTCTCAGGACTTTATGGAAGCTTTTTCAGCCACAACTCTGAAGTGATGCCCATGGGGCAGATTGGTGATGTGTTCAGAGCTATAGATGGAACAGGGCTGGAAGATGTGCGAATCGATGTGTATCTTAAACAGGCTCAGGGGCGCAGCTTGCATACTGGCCTGCGGGGAGAGTATAGCATCAAGTGCATATCCAGGCGTTTTATGGGAGTCCAGTTTACCACTACTCCCCGGACTCTATCTTCTTTTACCCGTACATCTTCCATGCACATACCGGAAAATATGGCACAACCGTTATGACTAGCGTGGTAGATGAGTGCGGAAGTGGCTTCGGCGGCATCGGCTACATAGAATCCAGGCTTGTGTTCTCGATGATTGATACCGTATTTTTGCAGGATAAAGCGGGCTTCTTCTTGGATTACGATGCTATTGAACAGCATGGCACCGCCCCACATGCCTCCGCCGGGGGCCAATTTACTTTCGATGAGACAGGTTTTGATGTTTTTGGATCCCAGTTCCGCGGCGCAGATAAGGCCCGATGGCCCCGCACCTACAATAATTACGTCGTTTTCAAGATGTAGAGACAGTTTGTTGAACCACTCTTGACAGATGGCTGTGGAAATAGTTTTTTCCATGTGTTTCCCCTTATCATTATTCTGGGGGGATTGAGAGGATCCTTCGAGGTTTGAATCGGTGGGGAGTATTATGCACTTCCTAGCGCCGGTATTATCCGGATCAGGTTCGAAGGGTATATTCTCAGCTGAAAACTCAGCACCCCTGTATAGATTTCGAGATTATTACATAGGCTTTTCTGTCAACAACAATGTGGATTGTGCGGATGGGAGTAACTATCTGTCTATGCTTTTTTTTGGGGGGGGTTATGGAGCCGGGACCCGGAAGCAGGCCCGGGTTTCACGATCAGCTCTTTCTGTTTGCGGATCTCGCCCGGAGAAGGAATATGGATGGGATTTCCAGTTTCAAAATCCAGACCCGTATAATACATGCATGTGCTTATCGTCATTGGGGTGGGAGTGAATTCCTGTACTTGCTCCACGTGAATCTTATGTTTTTCCAGCCAGTGTTTCAATGCCAGAGCATCATCCATAGTGGTGCCGGGATGGCCGATAATGATGTAGGGGATGATCTGCCGTTTGACGATGTTTGTGTAAATCATCACAGCACGATCGGGTCTCTTTCCGCTATTGCCTTCCGGACTGTAGGCGTCATCGGATCGCAACCGGCGCTGGGCAGTATAATGATTCACCATGGAGTCCATATTTCCAGAGCTGATGCCAAAAAACAGTCGAGGAGCGCCAAGTGCCATGAAATCCGCGTCGTTATGCCAATCCGGTTGAGCGATGATGCCTACCTTGAATCCGGCTGCTTCCAAGCTCCGCGCGATGATGGGCACGCCAAAGGAGGGATGGTCTACATAGGCATCTCCGCTGATGAGGATGATGTCGCAGGCAGACCAAGCACGGGCATTCAGATCGCTTTTATTAACTGGGAAAAACGCCATATTATTCCAAATAATGTACTGGAAACTACTGTCATGTCAAGCTTGGAGTGCCACAGCGACCGAAGGGAGCTTTTGAATCATTATTATCTTTCCCTTTGTTCGATCCAGTGCTGAACCTGATATCAAGGTGTTATCATCCTGTGCTCACTCGATGATAACCCGATGATATCTACTTCTCTACACGTTGATACACAGAGTGTGAACCGCAGCTCTGAATCATTCGGCAGATTATCTGCCAAAGTGAAGTATGGCAGCCCAGCAGAAAACGACATTCGTACCTTGACGAGTCAGTAGTAAAGGAAGATACCCTTGGCTTTCTCTTGATTTGTCAGATACCCATCGCTCTATATCAGTGCTGGAAATATTTAGCATTGTACTATCTCCTATGAACATGTTGGGGCCAGTTGTTTTTGTCCCACTTATCCACTGGGATGAAGTTGCCATCTAAATCGCAGGGGGGGCCGGGAGGGAGATTGAGGGTGGAGCGGTATTCTGTGTTGGTTGCGAGGCAGTGGGTCATTTGGTCGTATATTTCCAGTATGCGGAGTTTGGTGCGGTATTTGCCGTATTCCTTTTCATCTTTACGTTTGACGATGGGGAAAGTCTCCATGATGTATTCTACGGCATGACGGGGAGTGGGGAGATAAGAAAGAAGTTCCGGAGTGCCCTGGGTTTGCCAATCCGATTGAGTGCCCAAGTATAGATGGAAATAGAGAGCATCCAATTCACAACGGATTTCGAACCGGCGATCCTCATCCCAGATAAAGGGAGACCCATCATAGCCGCAGTCCTTTGCAAAAGGCTGCAAACTATAGGATGTGTATAATAACTCTAGTACACAAACAGTTAGAGAATTCCCAAGTAGGAGGCAATTAGGTTGGTTAAAAGCAGAAGGTGGTAGAAATGGGAATTGTTTTAGGTATCCATATGTAAGATGGGTACCACCGACACATTGTCTTGAACACCAGTCCAAAACAAACGAGTTCATTAACATTGAGAGTAGAGATGTTTTCGTAGCAGAATCTGAATATCCATGAATCAAGGGCATTGTATGTCCAACTGCTGAATATGGAATCATGCTTGTTATGACTGTTCTTTCATTAGTTGTATTAGTAATATCCCTAAACCCAAGCCAGTACTTTGATGTTTTACCCGCAGCTTTTGTAACTTCATCCTCCAGAACCCAATACCTTGGCAGTGGCTCATAGTCAGGGTCTCTTAGCCTTGCTATAAGCACTTCCGGAAGCTGCGTGGAGTCTGATCCTTCCGGTAAATCTGCGTAGTCGCCAAAGCGGTGATTGAAGTGATGCATCATTTTGGCTTCATACAATGGCAGATAGCGCTTTTCACCTTTCACAAAGTGATTGCCCTGCAGTTCAAAGCCCATATCTTCCAGTTGCTGTTTGGTTTTGAAGAGATGGGAGTCATTGGACATATCAAACATACGCATGAATGATATACTCCAGGGATTGCCATTTTCGGGGTCGTTTTCGTTTATTAGAACCGGAATACGGCGATAGATATACTTGGGTAGCTCTGCATCCTGTTTGCTGCGGAAGATCGGGCAGGTGCGGGTATTGGGATTGATGAGGGCTATGTCTTCTGCACTTAGCTGGAAATGCCGCTCAGAATTGCTTAAATCGGCTATATTGTGGGCAAAGAAAAGGAAGTCTGCTATGCTCTTATCTGAATTAGCTCTTAAACTCAAGCCACGCATGGTCAATAAGCAGAATTTCATACGACTGTCAACTGCTGGGAATATGCCTTCATTGTTCTCAAAATCATAGAGGCTTTTCAGAGAGCCGGTATCAAACAAATCCTGAAAGAAGAATTTTGTCGTATCGTCTGTAGCAATGCCACTTGGTACGATGCAACCACTATTGCCACTAGCTGCAAGAAGAATACGATTTAGTTCAGCAAAGACAGTATATGTATTAAGGTCACCCCTTCCACATAGTGGGAAAAAGCCACCTTCGCGGATAATTAATGATGAGCCTTCGGATTTCCGTTTTTCTGACAAAAACTGCTCGTACAAGGAAGGATTGGTCTGAGGTAAATCTTCTATCATCTTTTTGCGAACTGAAGCATTCAGTGCTTTTGCTATGCTCTCATCTCGTGCAGCAAAGAACTCTTTTCCCTGTAGTTTAACACGTTCCCAGGGAGGGTTACCCAAGATGCAATCAAAGCCGGATTTGGTAAGTGGTGAGTGATCAGTGCTAAGTGGAAAGACGTCAGGGAAGGCGATATGCCAGTGGAAGAACTTGTATTCATCAGCAAGGCGCATGATTTCTTGCCTGAGAGAGAGATCAATATTCTCCGGATCGCTCTTAATACTCTCCATTATGCCGTATGTAATAGGCTCTGGACGCTGAGAATCGCCATCTTTGATCCAAACAAAGGCAGCACACCATGCGTCGTAGATCAGCTTAGTATTCTGATAATCCTGAGACTGAACAAAGTCCGTATAGCTTCGTTCTTTGGCATTAAGCCCGGCCAAATTGTCATCAGCTATATCATTCAGAGCGCTAATGCCGGGTTGTAGTTTCCTCTTGATGAGCCAGTCATCTCTTTCGCTGCTGAAGATATCGATATTTCCCTTGCTTTCTTCTTTGTTCAGCTTTTTGAACGTGGAGCAATAAGCCTTATCGTCTCCGGTAAGAGGGGTAAAGGCAGCATCGGGAATACCTTTCTTTAGTAAAGCCGGGGTGCAACCCAAGAGAGAGTTTCCGCATTGGATATGATGATCCAAGAAGGTTAGGGGTTTGCCGGGTTCGAGAGCTTCCATCCAAAGCGAGATCTTACAGAGTTCCACGGCCATCAGATTCAAATCCACCCCGTAGATGCAGTGACCAATCACGTCTCTGAGGGCATGCTGGATGACAGAAGGTGCAGGCTCATCTTCCCCGGCCCGGATTGAAGCAAGACGCTTGGCAAGCCGATGGGCTGCAGAGATGAGGAAATGTCCGCTTCCGCAGGCGGGATCACAGATTTTGAGAGCAAGCAGAGCTTGCTCGGGTGAGTGGTGAGTGGTAAGCGGTGAGTGGGGGTTGGCTTCGCTGCTGTCGCTTTTCCACTTACTACTTACTACTCTACCAGTTACATCTTTTCCACTTACTGCATCAGCAATTACCGGTTCCAACGCAGAGTCCAAGAGGCAGTTAACCAGAGAAGAAGGCGTATAATAGCTTCCAGTGGTCTTACGTTCCGAACCAGAGACAATGTTGAGTTTGAAATAACCTGCATCCAGATTGATCTCAGGATGCATCTCCAAGAGAGATTCATAGACTGAACCGAGTTCTTCTGGCCCTAGATTACGATAGTTTATGGGTTGGAAGATATTGTTCTTTTGCGTATAGCAGAGGTAGCGGACTGCGACAAGTAATTCACTATTGGCTATCTCACAATTAGCCATTCCTAAAGTAGAAGAAGCTCTAAACAAGAAAGAACCCAAGGCTGGCAGTCCGAGTGCCGGGTTGCCGTCATATAAGCCGTTAAAAAGCAAATTTAGCTGCTGCCAGAGATCAGAATGCCGGGTTCCTCTTTTGTTGCGGGCAAGTTCCCTGATCCGATAGGTGGAATAATACTTGAGATAGGTCTGTTTAACTTTTTCAGAGACATCATTGGGAATTAGCAAGTCCCTATCTTCATCAACAAAGATAAAGAGCAGACGATATACCTGCAGCAAGACCTGATGGTAATAGTCCTGCAGGGTAAGAGCGCTGGAGCGGAGTTTATCCCTGAGTTCAGTATTGGCGGGATGGGAGAGAAAACCAGCACCAAGTGACTCGATGGCAGATTGGACATTATTACGAAGCTCATCCAGGGCACGGACACCGTCTTTGATGGAAGCGTTGTACCATTTTTCCAGCCAGCAGGTTTCAGGGGGCAGAACTCTGCCTGTTTCATCTGTCTTTACTTCCACTCGGGACTGATGGCAAAGCAGATATAGCAAGAAGAAATCGCTGTAGGCAACTCCATCCATCATCGCTTGCAGGTCAAACTCCACATAGGCAGCGCGGGTTAGGGATACATTGTCTCGCAAGATCCGGAGCTTGAGGCCATTGGAAAGGATACCCCAGAGGTGATCATCGCTACGGTTTAGAAACTCCTGCATCAGGGAATGGGGAGCGAATTTTGGTAAGTGGTAAGTGGTAAGTTTGGTAAGTGGTGAGGTGGGACGTTTATCCAGATCCCATCGGAAGCTGACCAGATGAATGGCAACAGGTTCGGATGCCTTGTGACTGATGGGATAGGTTTTGTCCTCAATCTCGATAGACCTTTGAGTCTGTAGCCTTCCATATCCCAACTCCTGGAATAGAGGAAGGAGCCAGCGTTCGCGTGTCTCGGTGGTGCCAATGGCTTCCTCAGAAAGATTATCCACTATGTCACGATAGGTCTGCCAGACACCGATGAGGCGGTTCCAGGAACGGGTTGCAGCTTCACCTAAGCGTTCACTAGGGCTTAAGTGGTAGTCTGTGGATTTAAGACCTTCCAGAGTGGCGTCACCACTAACAATCCTCTGCAGCAGCTCTGCAGGGAGGATGGCTCCTTCGGTGCGGATGGTATTGAAAATACTGCTACGCTTAGGCATGGAGGCTCCTGTTCTTGAGGACATAGACCTTTTTGGGATCTGTTGGACTGGTTTTGACCTCTGTGATAAGCCCCTTATCAATCATTTTGAGTAATCTTGACCTGGCTGTACGCTCTGATACTTCCCACAAATCAGCTGCCTCTTTAGTAAGAATTTCATTTTTCAATTTCAAGTATTCTATCAGATGTACTTCCCATTTATCGAGTTTCAAATCGATTTTCTTGCCAGCATACAGCGTAACTCGGAAGGCAGTACCAATTTCCTCAAATCTTGGAGGCCGTAAATGAGCTGCATCGCATTCTTCAACAATGCGGGCAATACCAGTACCCCATTGTTCGATAAGATTCAGCTCTTTGAAAACTCTTCCGATCACACGATTCCTAAGTTTAGACATTCCTGAAAGTGCTGATTCAACCGACATCCCAAATGGTAATAACCCGGGGTTGGTAATCTCGATTCTGTCATCATAGATGGATATCCTGATGTTCATTCCTTTTATGGAGTAATCGGCATGGACTATCGCATTGATAACGGCTTCACGAATCGCCTTTAAGGGATATTGTGGCAGTTCAGAGCTGTGAATCCCTTCGATACTAAGTCCTACCAATATGTGTTTTCTGATAAACTGGATAACCGATTCCACAGATTCAGGAAGGTTGACATCAATATCTAACTGGTCTATGAAGCGAGTTTTGGAGATACCCTCAAAGCGAGCGCAACGGATAATTGCATCGGGAAAAAATCGTTTTCGGTCAGAGCCAAATAGTAGGACTCCCCCAATAGTAGGAACCACAGTCTTTCCTTGCTCAGTGAAAATCCCCAATGCGAGAAGTGCTTTATTATCAACGGTTCTTGACCTCTTGGAAAACAACTCTGAAGCCACTCTGAAGTCAATCGCTTCAGAGTTGAGGTCGGGACAAGGGAGTTCATCGTAAGCAGTATTTCTCGCCCATCGGCGGATACTTTCTATTGTATCGAGATCTGCTTGTCGATTTGTTGAACCCAATCGTATGTAAACACCTTTCTCCTGACCCTCAGATGCGAGATAAAAGGGAGCAAACGAGTGATGAACACAAATAACGATGACACTCCTCTCCCTATAAGTGATGATGGAAATATCTGGAATCAAAAGAGGTTTGATACTATCAGCAAAAGCGCTTGATAGCCTTTGTTCATCCTTTAGCGGTTCATCTATGCCAACAACCTCTTTATTGTCACTAATACCGATCAGAAGCGTTCCTCCAGAAGTGTTGGCAAATGCTATGACAGTTTTAATGATATTCTTCAGAGAATAGCAGTTTTCCTTGAATTCTAGGGTCTTCCCTTCTTCTTGTTGCAGATAGTTTGTCAGTTCCATAGAGGACTCCCAGTGAAAGTGCTTAACTGATGCTCAAACAAAATCTTTATGGGCTCAATTACCTGCAATATAGGTATTAAAGCATAGTCAAAATTTAACTCGGAACTTACTCGGAAGCGTTTTGCTTCCGAGTTGATTGCAGAGTACAATCTTGTATTCATATCTCGCTACCTCCCCAATTCGCCACTTGGCAAATAAACATAGATGCCAAGCACATCCGGAGGCAGTTCAGGTTTGATGTCGGGTTTTTGCGAACGTTTAAGCAGGACAGCATCGCGCACTCGGAGGTGAGAAGCAAGTAGCTCTGTGGAACGCTTTTGGGCAAAGCTATTTATGATCGGCAGAAGAGATGCATAATTGTCAATTACCCGCTCGATCTGAGCTTGAGCTTGCTGGGGCAGAACATTATCTGAGGGCATAGCACTCAGCAGAGCTTTAGCATCATTTTCTGTAAGCCAGACAGGAGCTTCAGGTGAGCCCGTAAAAGCCACGATCTGGGAGTCCTCCACCAAGCTGCGATATATCTTATCTTCGTAAAGCTGATTGATATGGAAGCGGTACCTAAGTAGTAAAAGGGTAGTCCTGCGCTCTACTGATGCAGTGCGGATGACTCCTGCACGGCTGGCGATTGAGTGGGTATTTTCACTATCCAAAGCTGTGCTCATCACCAGATCAGCTAAGCCTTCGACTATAGGATGGGTGCGTGAGAGATAGATTTCCTTTTCCTGTACTGGCAGATCGAAACTGACCGTAATTTTATCAGGCAGAATGCCACAGGTTTCTTTTACTAAAGAAGGAACAGGACTAAGATCAATCTGATACGAGTTCTTTGCTTCTCTTATCACAGCATGATAGCGGGTGAAGGTCTGTTTCACGAATTCTTTGATATTTAGTTGTGAGCCGATAGAGTCTCTGATGGAATCAAGCTCCGCTCTGATCTCATCAACTCTGGCGGCAAGACCCATCTGGGAAAACATGGTTTGACTTCGTTTTTCCTTTTCCTTGGCATTCTCCCAAGCATCGTGCAGTTTCTTCTTATCGTCTTTGAAGAATTCATCAAAACCGGCGATCATGAGTTGATCTCCTCTTCCAGACTGTTCCCTGAGTAGAAGACCTTCAAAGATGGCTTCCACCACAGCTTCGGTATCGGCAGGAACAGGCACGGAGATTCCGATGGATGACTTGATCTGCTTGTGTTTACGGAGCAATACATCCAGAACGATGCCATCAATCTGGTTATCCATCCCATAATAGGTAAGCATGCGGACAGTCGAGTGTGGCTGCCCAAAACGATCTACACGGCCTTCTCGCTGTTCATGGCGAGTAGGATTCCAACTGAGGTCATAGTGAATGACAGCATCAAAATGATCCTGTAAGTTAATACCTTCGGAGAGGCAATCCGTACAGACCAGTATTCGAGATGGGAATTTTGCAATTTCTTTTACCCGATCTTCCCGCTCCTCGGGAGGTAACAGACCGGTGATGGGCATAATCTGGATCGACTTGGGCAGCCGTTCTCTGAGTTGCTCTGCAAGGTATTCTGCTGTCTGGATAAAGCGGCAAAAGATGATGGGACTGAAGCCAGCTTTTATCAGGTCTTTGAGGGGTTGGATGAGTCCAAGCATTTTTGCATCCTGGTCTCCGTACAGAGAATCAGCAGCCTTTGCCATCGCCAGCAGTTTTCTGCGACTGAGCATATTCTCATCAGCTTCAGGAGATGAATCGCTGCCGGGCAAAATATCGCTGGCATCGGCAGTATCCTGATCATCAATGTCCATGATCAGGCGTCTGCCCAGTTCATCAGCTTCTGGAACCGATTCTGTTTCCAAAGTGGCACTGCGATTGCGCATGGTAGCGGCTGCCGCGGCAGGGCTGGAAGCAAGTGCACGCAACAGAGCCAAGGCTGACCACCAACGCACCCTTTGCCGATGCTGACTATTCGTCTTGTCAGAGACTATCTCCCGGGCATAATCCAGAGCCTTGCTAAACAAATCACGATATGGCGCAGATAGGTTATAATGCAGCTCCTTAGATTCAGGGGTGGGAAACACAGTCTTTTCCTTCAGGTAATTCTCTATGTCCACCCTACGGCGCTGGATAAAAAACTGAGCTATTCTGCGGCGATACTGCTCGTTTTGTGACCCGGTCAAGTCAGTTGGGAATTCAGCAATATCTTTGTTCAAGATAGTCAGGAGCGAACGGAAAGCGTTTTCGTTACCAGAGTGGGGTGTTGCGGTTACCAAGAGTATATGGCGGTCAGGACTTTGGCTGAGTTTTTTAACCAGATCATAACGTTGATGCCGGCTACTGCTTCCAGTATCATCAAAGCTGGCAGTATGGGCTTCGTCCACGATAATCAGTTCTGGGGCAGTCCGTAGAAATTCGGCTTTGTGACGGTCGCTTTTGATATAGTCTATTGATACCACTGTATGGGGATAGACCTCAAAGATAGATTCATTGGCGCGGCAATTGCGCTCCAATCTACGCACAGTGCTACCCAGCACCAGTTCTGCATCAATATGAAACTTTGTGCTTAGCTCCGTTTGCCATTGCTCTGCCAGATGGGGAGGACAGAGAACACAGAGCCGGGTAATCTCACCCCTGTCTAAGAGTTCTCTGGCGATCAGGCAAGCCTCTATGGTCTTACCAATACCCACATCATCGGCTATAAGTAAACGCACGGGATCGAGCTTGAGAGCCATCATTAGAGGGACTAACTGGTAGGGACGGGGATCAACAGCCAATCTGCCAAAGCATCTGAAAGGTCCGGCACTATTGCGAAATCCTAATCTGAGAGCATCCCGGAGTAATCTGCAGGATTGGAAATCTCCCAATCGAGATGGATCAGGTAAATTGAACGAAGCTGGTTTTACAGGTTCCAAGGAAGTCAGGATTCCGGTTATCTCATCATCGCTTCCGCCTAGAGGTTTGACGATAATCAGTTCATCAGTCGAGTCGGGTAAGACTACCCATTCTCTGCCACGGGCGGTAACCAGAGAGCCGATGGAGTAAGTGGTGTTGGTTGAGTTAGTGAGATGGTCAGATTGCGAGGTAGTAAGTGGGGGGCAGACCATTTACAATTCCTTCGTCAAGATGCTATAAAGGGCGGTGTTTATGTAGTAATTGGTGCGGATAATCTTCTGCTTCTTTAGCAATCCATCTTCACAGAGAGCATCCAGATACTTGGTGGCAGTGTGTCTACTGACCTTGATGTCTTGCATGATAAACTCAATCTTGGTGTAGGGGTGAAAAAAGAGATTATTGATCAAATCCTGTGAATAAAACTTGTACTTTGCCCGGATGAACTGCTTGTAATCCTGAAGGGCTTTGCGGATTTGCATAACCATCAAGATAGTCTGTTTAGATGTTTCTTCCACAGCATCTAGCATGAATAAAATCCAATCTTCCCAGGCAGCATCATCTCTAACCTTTTGGAGGAGACTATAATACCTACCCTTATTTCTAACGATGGATCTGCTGAGATACAAAACTGGGATGTCTAACAAATCCTCCAGCACCAAGTATAGGACATTGATGATGCGTCCGGTGCGTCCATTACCATCGTAAAATGGGTGAATACTCTCGAATTGGTAGTGAATAACAGCCATCTTTATCAAGGGATCAACATCACTAAGGGTGTTATCGTTGATGTAATTTTCGAGATTAGACATTAAGCTAATGATTTCATGAGGGTCTTGCGGAGGAATATAGACGGTCTCACCTGTCTGCTCGTTTCGTAGCTCAGTGCCAGGCAGTTTACGATAACCTGAACGGGTTTTTTCCATTTCTGCCTGGATATCGATGATTTGATTGGAAGTTAGCAATCCGGAACTCTTAACAAGTGAGTACCCTTTTTTTAAGGCAGATACATAGCTGCTGACTTCTTTTGCGGCTGCGCTCAACGCGTATTCTGGGAATATTTCCTCACGAAACAGATCGTCATGAGTAGTAATGATATTCTCTATTGCTGAACTATCCTTAGCTTCCTGAAGCGAAAGGGTATTGATCAGAATTGATTGATTGGGAATTGTGGCGGACACCCCTTTTAGTTCAGCAAGAAACCGGTGAGCGGAAGCTGCTTTCTTGAGGACTGAAGTGGTCTCCAGATCAGTCTCCGGGGGCAAATTCTTAAGAACAAATTTCATAAATACATCCTTGATGCATACAGCGAAAGTATTCTGCCCACATCAACTGGACGTGTCCAATATTTGGGCATTTTCTGTACATATGATAAGGCATATGTCCAAGAAAGCGATTTTTTCTATACATATGGATGGTGGTATGGATAGGAAACTGGCATTTTCTATACATATCGTTAATCAGCTTTAGCGTGAGTTCAAATATTCTGCGCGATTGTCGGGGCAGTGAGACAAGATTGGATGAACTCGGCGAATCCATTGCCTTACTTCTCCCCAAAGATGTTCTCATTAGCAGCGATAATCTCCGGCCAGTCTTTATCATACCGGAATCTGATAACGTGCCAGCCAGTATCCTCCAAATCTTCTTGTATTTTCTTGTCTTTATTCGCTTGATTTGGTGAATCATGGATGGGGCCGTCGATATAGACGGCTACGTATTTATCACTGTAGAGATAATCTGGTCTGGTATGGCATGATTCGATGAGTTCTTGAGCGTGCGTTGGCAGGATGAGTCCACCTTTATAAATATAATCTAACCACTTAAGTTCAAGATCTGAGCCCGCCAATTTCCTAAGCCTCTCATAATGCTCTGCCCGAGAGAATTCACTGGATGAGCGGGACAAGTTTGAACTGAGAAGACTGATAAGTATATCGATAATCGCTTTGCGATCAAGCAACTCATGGTCGGTTTGGTTTGAATAGCTCATCAGACAATCGTAACAGGCAGCTTCGCAGGGCTCCTTCGCGTGTGGTGATTTTAATAGGTCTTCAAACGATATGGGATCAAAGTGGCAGAGTTCTATTGCTTCTTTGATGACACGTTTAAAGCCAGTCACGTCTATAACCCGTTTCAGAACCCCAGCTCCACCTTCTGTAGACTCGTAGAAGAGGATAGACTTTCTATTGTCTCTCGACGGTAACGATTCAGCTGAAAGTTCGTTATCTTCCAATTCAAACACCCTCTGGATGGCATTCTTCAAGGCTGCCTGTAGAGAGGCGAGAATTGTGTCACTCACACTAACCTGAGGCTCAAACAAGAGGCAATTCTTGGTGTCACTTACAAAAGGACGAACTAGTATCTTCGATTTACCCATAGGTGAATCATCATCCCCATCTTCGTCCTGCCTCTTTGCCCAATATCCACGTTCAGTATCCAGCCAGAACCCTTCAGGTTCACCACTTATGCGCTTTCTATAACCCATGTTGATGCGCCAGATCATGGCTGAATCACCATATGTCAGGGTTCCCAAGCACTCATCACCACGCATGATTTTGGCACTTATACAAGATAAGCGACCTGATCGTACAGCATAACGTATGGTAGTACGGATATCGAAACCAAGTTTCAAGCGCTCTTCTTCATCGCAATTGATCTGATCCCTACGTTTGGCTACCACGTTTTGGAGCCTGAATAGGTTAGGAATCGGTGCATCTAATTGGCTGCCACAATGTTCGCATACATTGCACTGAGAGATATATTCCTTAGTTCCATCAGTATGTAAATATCCACATTGAGGGCATAACTTGGCTTCGCTGGTCGCAACATTGTTCTGTTCATCCTGGGCAGGCATGATAACCTGGTGGATGATATAGCGGGAACCTTCATGGTAAACAAATGACCTCGGTCCGAATTCTGTAATAGCCAGGAATCGAGGCCTTGAGAGATACTCATCCTTACCACTCTTTAATCTTCTTCCCGGGATGAAGGCAGACAGAGGTAGGCGGGGGAAATTGTAGCCAGGTAGAAAGCCTTCACTGGCAAAATAACGATAACTATAGAAATCTGATTGAATCGCTCCACTTGAAGTCGTAAGAAGTTCCAATTGGGACTCAGCTTCTCTCCTGAGGCGTTTAGCCTGGTCTTTATCAGATTGTTTTCTTGATGCATCGAGAATGATCTTGTTTTGCACCTCTTGCTGATGGAGAGCAGCTTTATACAATCCACGCCAACGTTCACAGGCCTGTTGAAACTGCAAGGGAAGCTGGCTTAAGGTGTCACTGAGCCAATCCGGAGAATACCAAACAGCCATTTTGATGCTCTCTTCGATGGAGTTTATTATCCTGCTAGCTCTGGTTAAGGCTCGTTGTCTGATCGAAAAATCCAGTAGAGCATTCTGGATATCTGGCAAGAGTTCTAGTGTTGGGGGCTGACCTGAGATATCAATGACTTCAGTAAGGGTGTTTCCCAGTTTCAACTTGGCTTCGGATAGCCAGATAGCATTAATGTGAGAGTGCAGCATGTCTTCATTGGCTAAATCAATCTGAGGGGTTGCAACAGACCCAGAGACCATGTTAACAGGATGTTTGAAGAAATACTGATCATGCGGGCTTCCGGTTGAGCAATACGTGAACACCAATGCAGGTTGACCACTTCTACCGGCACGTCCACTACGCTGTGCATAGTTCGCAGGAGTAGGTGGAACGTTACGCATATTAACCACATTTAGTAGCGATATATCGATACCTAATTCCATAGTGGGGGAGCAGTACAAAATTGGCAGTTTAGCTTCCCGGAAGTCATCTTCTCTGCGTTCCCTTTCATCATAGGATACTTGGGCTGTATGCTCCTTGGAGTATAAACCCCGGGTTGATGCTGCTATGAATTGGTAGAATTCCTTGAAGTACTGGTTTACAGGTTGCCCTTCCATAGAAACAGATGTTTGACGGATGGGATCATAGGCACCCTTTGAACCGTCTCCAGCTTTCCAGATCATCGAATCAGCTACTATCTGGTAGCCTGGCACGTCATCTGTTTTACTATCCCGGACTTTTTCGATAATACCATAGGATAGTAGACCCTGAAGCAGGTTCTCAATAATAGTCCTCGTATCATCCAACGTAAGCTTTTGATCGTAGTTTCTGAAGGTGTTAACTCGCCTAATGAACTGCCCAAAACCGCTTCTGGTTGAAAGATAGGTGTCCCCGCCATAATCTCCTGGCTTTCGCGAACGTGGATAGAGCACCGAGGCATGAGTTAACTGCTTGGTCTGCTCATTCTCATCAAAACCCCAGGGGGGTACAAGACGCTGTTGGCTGTGCTGTAGTATCCGTTCCTGTTCCTGTTGGTCGAGGTAGGATACTTTGATGGCAAGTTCTCTTCTCATCCAATCCAGCATGGCTTTCAGGATGTTTGTCCTGGTTTCCTTATCTGCATTGGCAATAGCAGGATGACAGCTTGCCCATTGATCAGTATCGCCTGCTAACTCATCGATAGAAAGATATTCAATTTCCAAAAGCCCAGTTTGTTCTAGATTCGGAGCGTTTACCCTCCATCCTCTTTTTAGATCGCGATACAGATGATATCCCAGGACGTTTCTCAGGGCACGCTCTGTTTCCGTCTTGGCAAGTCCTTTACCAGCCTCGGGATTAGAGGCATACTCATCAAAACACAAACCTAAGCTCTCAAAGACAAGTTGGGTTAGTTCACTGTGCCTGACACCTTCGTAAGCTTTCCCTGTTAAAGCATGATATAGAGCTCCCCTCAGCAGACCGACCTGGATGAAGTCGTTGAAGTGACCAGACTGCAGTGATGCATCCTGTCGGTTATCCGTAAAGCTCAGAAGCTTACGAGCTTCAGGAGGTAGTTCCATGTTACGGATGTGCCTTACAGCCGATAAGGATAATATGGTGGTGGCAGTGCTTCTGCCTTCTGTACCCAGGGCAGATAACTTGGCGAAGTCACTTCTCTGATTGGCAGCATAAGAGACCATGCAATTGGGGCAAAAACGAAAAGGAGCTTCTAGGAAGAGCATCTGTCTACCTGAGTTTCTAATCTGCCCATCGGGTGTAACCAGCACTGGTTTTGGCAGATATTCTCTCCGATTGTACATGATCTTTCCATCTTGGTCTTTCCATTCCTCGGGTACTTTATCAGCATTCTCTGCTGCATTGTCAGACCATTTATCAGCACCATTTACGTAGAGAAATCCTGCTTCCTGCTCCTCATCAAAGATTCGTTCATTCAGTTCCCTGGGGGCGAACCGCCAAGCTTCCTTCTCCTCATCGAAGACCTTGGTGACAGTATAAAACTCCTGTCCGCAGTGACGGCAAAATGCCAGGGGAAGCAGTATCTTATCTTTATTGCTATTGGGAACGAACAACTGTCTCTGGACTGTAAGGTGCCTAATGTCATTCTCATCAAGAGATGCATACACAGTATCCCCTCTACTGATAAACTGGTGCAGCTTAAAGGCAAAGACGGGAAATCCGTTACTCGGATTAATGGTTTTAAACCCTAACATGAGGGCATGCTGGATCGCACTTTTACAGGTTGATATATCAATCCCCGTAAGCTTACTGAGCTTCTCAGCCCCGCCATCCTTACCGGAGATACACTTTGCCGAAGATCGGTACAATTTTCCTGAAACCGGATCAGTCTCTACTCCGAAGGTAGTCTCTATCCATGAGAAAAATGATTCTTGCTTGATATCTTCAATATCCAGAGTATCTTTTTTTAAAGCGTTTTCTATCGATTCACGTAGCTTGGTGATCACTAATGGATTCGAAAAATCGAACTCCAAGGTTAAGCGTTGTAGAGACTCACCAATCACGTTCTCCGGCTCTACTTTGCTTCCGAAAAGTAGCGATGCGACTCTGGATATTTCCCTGTTCTGTTCCAGGCGGTCACCGGAGCTAGAAAGAGTTGCTGAGGTACCCACATAGATCACTTTCTCAGCCCTTGTAGCATCTATAGTCCTTCTGATCAGCATTGCCACATCAGCACCTTGCCGACCACGGTAGGTGTGCAGTTCATCCAGAACTAAGAACTTGAGGTTTTTACATGCGTTTACTAAGGGAGCTTCATTGGGTCTGGTCAGGATAAGCTCCAGCATAACGTAATTCGTCAGTAAAATATCAGGAGGATTAGCACAAATTTCATGCTTATCCTGTTCGGACTCCTGACCTGTGTATCGCTTGAATGTGACGGGTTTCGTATCAGAACTGAAACCCCAATTTATGAATTTACTGAGTTCCTTTTCCTGACTATTAGCCAGTGCATTCATGGGATAGACTATTATGGCCTTGATGCCTTTCCCGCTGCCGGTCTTTAGAATGTGATTTACTATGGGAATGATGTATGCCAGGCTCTTACCGGAACCGGTACCTGTGGTAAGTATGTAGTTTAGCCCTTGGGCTGCTCGCTTGATAGCCTCTGTCTGATGCCGATGTAACTGCATTTGTTTACCAAAGTCAGTTTCATCTCTCTTGATTCTAAATATTTGCTGGCATAATGGATGCAATATCCCTGATTCTATAAGGTCATCAATGGTATCACCAGTTTCGAAGAAGGGGCTTAATTGAATCAGAGGATCTGGCCAGAGCAAGCCGTCCTTTAACTCAGTAGCCACCATTTCTTTGATCGACTCGTCTTTGATGGTGATAAAGCCTTTGACATATGAGCAGTAGTCTGCAATCAGCTTTTCTCTAAGCTCGAAAACATTCATCAGCTAACCTTCCTAACGCAGCTATATGAACAGAGTGACCGTATAGATGCTATTAGCTTATCCAGAACCTCAGTCATTTCGAATCGACTTTCTGTTGTTTGCGGCTTGCTCCACCAGCCTTCACCCATGCATCAATCTCGGAGATCTTGAATTTAAACAAACGCCCCATCCGATGAACCGGCATTTCGTGTGTTTCTACCCACCTATAAACCGTGTCACTGCTTACGCCCATGTATGAGCAGATCTCTTTAGCAGAGAGCCAACGGTCACTCATCTCATTCATGATCTCTCCTAACATCAATACTTGCAAAGGCATAAGTGCAAGATAGAGGACTTTTTTCACTTCAAACCATTGCTGTTTTATATGTTTCTCAACCTTGCCAATTCGTCAACCGATATTTTCGGGTATCGTCCGCAGTGGTAGTGTATATATTGGGTAAGGGTAAGAAGAGACTGGATCAGCTGAAAATTGGTATTGACATCCGGTACATCACGACAAAAGTGATTACATCCACAATTAATTATGTACCAGGAGTATCTGATGAACAGACCGAAAGTCGTACTCTACGTAGGTGCATCCCTGGATGGCAGAATCACTTTGTCACCAAATGCAACCATGTTTGACAATTACAAACAACCGGAGCTATACAATATGTTGTGCGCCAGCGGAGACTGGGAAAGCTTTTCCAAGCAGATTTGCGAGATCTACAAACCGGATATGTTTTTGGAAGGATGCAACATGCTGGTAGCCGAAACTGACGAATTGATCGAGCTTCCCAAGTTTGAAGGTAATGCGGAGACCTTGTATCAGGATTTTCTTCCGGATGACATTCTGCACCGCCCATCCAGGAAGACATGGACATCCGTGGTGGATGGCAGAGGAAGATTCCGCAATGGCTATACTGCCGAGTGCGATGATCCTGAAACCTACATGATCCACCTCACAACCGAAACTGCACCCCCGGAGTATCTTGCTTTTCTGCGCCAACGCAATCTCCCCTACCTGATCGAAGGAAAAAACCGGGTGGATCTGCCGAAAATGTTTGAAAAAGTGAAGAACCTGCTGAAAGTAGAAACGATTGCCACCAGCTCCGGCGGTCGTTTAAGCGGTGCGTTGATCCGCCATTCTCTGCTGGATGAGATCAATATCATGCTCAATCCGGTCGTGATAGGCGGCTATACGATACCCAGTCTGTTTGATTCTCCAGAGCCAAGATGGCCTGACATCCTGCCTAATAAACTGGAACTAATGGAAGTGAAAAACCTTAGTAGAAACGTACTCTGGCTACGATACAAGGTTATCTATGCATAATTGGGATAGAGGGAAGGTTTATCGTAAACTGATTTGCCGTTGAAGTCCATTCGGTAGTGTATCCGTGCAATCTGCGTGATCTGGTACTTTTTCAAACAGTGTCAAACCAGATGTCTCGCGATTTGGTGTCGCCCACAAGGGGCTTTTGGGGTCGTGTAGCATCCTAACGAGGGGCTTCGCTACGCTACGCACCCTCGCTATGGTCAGTTTCGCCCCTAACGGGGCTTGGGAAATAAAAAACGGCAAGATGCCATTTCCACTTGGTAGTGGCATACACCAAGATTAGTAGCTATTTATTGCGCAATTTCTCCATTGTAGCCTTGGCTTCGGGGGAGACTTTGAACAGGTAGGCATTGGTTTCGCAGGTGCCGATCTCGCATTCAGCGCAGTTATTTAGTCCTTTATCTTTCACGCAATCCCTAATGGGGCATCTTTTGCACCAGATGAAGCGGTTTCCATCGCTCATGCAGCCATCGCAGACAATATCAAATGTAGTAAGTTCGCCATCATAATGCTTGCTCCAACGCTCCGCAATGTCCTGTTTCTTTTCCAGATCATTCGCCTGATGTGCTATATAAGTTTCGCAGGATGCACAGTCCAGACAGCAAGCAGCTAGTAGTTCTTTCATTTATTTCTCCATAAGGCATTTACATAGTATCCAAAGTCTTGTCTATAAGTACCGCTATCTTGTACCGCTATCTTGTGGAGAGTCACCCTTTTAAGTATACAGGCAAGTCCGTTGAAGATAGTACAGAGGAGAACGATGGATAAGTTATTGTCATACAGAACGATGGTTAATC
>JALOBM010000098.1 GCA_023228285.1 Candidatus Cloacimonadota bacterium
AGGAGCATTAACACTTTTTGGGTCTGCTGAAAAATCATCCATCTCGTTATTAATTACAATTCCATACTTGGGTACAAAACCAGCTGCATAATTATGAGTATTTGTGCAAGCAACAATATTCCCATCGGCATCTGCAACCGAGAAATGACTTGTTCCTGATCCAAGACCATTTGGGCCACTCAAATAGGAAACTTTTTGCCCTTCGTATTCCCATGGATCTCCTGCTTCGATCGTCTGAAGGGTTGAATTAGTATTTATTTGCTTTGCTATTTTATTCGCATAATCCTTGTTTGAAAGCCCCTTAAGAGGAACCTTGATAAAATCTGCGTCAGCCATATACTTTTCGCGATCAGCAAACATCAATCGGACTGCTTCTGCTGTAACATGCTGCCGATTTACTGAATCCGGTGCCCATTTTTTAAGAGGGAAATTCTCCAGGATATTCAATACCTGTACGATATGTGTGCCACCGCTGGATGCAGGAGGAGCGGAAAATATTTTATAACCATGGTAACTTCCTTCTGATGGTTTTCTAACCATGATCTTGTAATTTTTCAGATCCTCCATCGTCATAATACCACCAAGACGCTGAACCTCTTTTACGAAGGCTTCTCCAATTTCTCCTTTGTAAAATGCATCCCGTCCTTTTTCAGCCAGGAGCTTGTATGTTGCAGCCAGATCTTTGCGGGTTATGTGTTCTCCGGTCTTGTAAGGCATATCACCATTAAAGAATGGAAGATCAGTGAATTTGTAATAGTCAATTACAGGGAGACTCATTTCCTCGTACCATTTTGCCTGGTTAGGCTCAACAGTCCAGCCTTCCTCAGCCATACGAATTGCAGGAGCTGCCACTTCGGCGAAAGACATTGTTCCATACTTATCTAGAGCATAAAACATACCTTCGACCCATCCAGGTACGCCCGCAGACATGCCACCTATTGTCTTCCATTTTTCCTTTTTTGCCTTTTCTGAGGCATACATATCTTTTGTAGAAGCAGCAGGTGCCATTTCTCTATAATCTAGAAATACAACTGTACCGTCTTTTGCGTTTCTTATTGTCATAAATCCACCACCACCGATACCGGTGAAGTGACCTTCGACAACGCTTAATGCAAGGGAAGTTGCTATTGCTGCATCAATAGCATTACCCCCTTTTTTCATTATTTCTACTCCTGCTTCAGATGCAAGCTTGTGTGCTGCCGACACCATTCCTTTTTTTGCATATACCTCTTTGGAATCAACAGAAGCGCATGATGCCACAGCAGTTGCAACGATGAAAATCATAATTAAAAATACCATAATAGTTTTCTTCACAATGTTACCTCCTTATCATTATCTATTGTGTTTTGCTGATAGGGTTATATTAATTTGCCCTTTTAAGCCACTTTCCAATTCCTCCCTCCTTAATGTCAGCATAAGATGGTATATTCTCAAAAATTACCGTTTGTTCAGGCAGAACTATTTCAGAAAAAGTTTCTACAGCTTCTTTTACACCTGCAACATGGCGGGCAGTGCGAAGATCAATGGGTTGATCAACAGTGTATGGCACGAACAAAAGCCCCATTTTCGAAGCTTTTTCGTATGCTTTATCTCTGCCCGTAAGGACAAGAGATTCATCTGTACGTCCGCGCAAGCGTCCCTGTGAGGGATTTGCAGATTCCATCAACAGTGGCATAAGGCCTGGTACGCTGTCGCCCCATTCTCTGTGGCTGAGCCCACGAAGGTTGACAGGTGATGGTTCAAGACGCATTGGAATGCCTTTGCTCTCAAGCTTCATGCAAGTCATAGCGGCAAGTTCCATTGAATTCTCGTGGGCAACCATTGCATTGACTACAGGGTACTCGGGCGAAGCTTCATGTAGGTCAAAAGCAAGCTTAACATTTTCTTTTTTCAAAAGGTTTGTTACCGCATGACCGGCAAGCTGTGTGATGCCATCCTTTGTGTTTCCTGGAAAGGAGCGATTCATGTTGCTTCTTGATGATCCATCCAATTTTTGCTGTGAAGGGTAATGTATGTAAATATCTGGATCTGGCCACTGGTCGATTGGATTAGTAGCCCTTGAACCAAACTTAAAAGTGCGAAAACCTCCGTCAGGCTGATCGATCTTAAAATATTGAGGGGCTGCATCCTGAGGGGAATTATGTGTACGTGCTGAATTATTTACAAAAGGTACAATTATTAAGGTTCCTTTTGTTACCTTTACATTTTCAAGGAGCACTACCGCAGCCATAAATGCCGCAGGTTCGTTTGCGTGTATCCCGCCTTCGATATATATTGTGCTGCCCGGCACTTTTCCTTTCTGAATAAAGACAGAGGTATCCATGTTTGTCCCCTTTAGTCGGGGTTCCCATTCAGAAAGTAAATGTTCTTTAAATCCAATTGCAGGTATCAACAGATCCGGTTTGTGCATTGCCAGAAACTGTATGGCAGTATACCAACATATCATTGCACAAATGCTGCAGAGGATGAGAGCTGTAAATTTACTGCCTTTAACACGGTATTCCACTTTGCACTCCTCCTTACTTCAGCATCAGAAGACGCATTACTAAAGGTATTATTACCAGTGCCGCAGTTGCCTGTTTCCAGAATGAACGTTCACGGAACATGCACCTTAAGACAAGGATTAGAACCAGCAACAGTATCATGCGATAAATAAGTGTCATGTAATTATCCTCCCTTATCAAAAGATGAATGCTGCAATCGGAGCACTTATTGCAATTACAGCAATGCCCCAAAGAGCTATAAGAATTGCCGGAAGAAGACAGGCTTTTAATACTTTAAAATAATTCTCTTCTTTTACTACTTGGGCTGCGAATATCCCGGCAAGTGCTGTAGGCGGCATGAGATCCCCTAGCGAGGCGATCAGGCTTAGTGCAGAGACCACGATTATTGAGTTATGCTGTAACAGAGCAAGAAGGAATGGAACGCCGAGCACGGATGCAGAGCCAAAGGATGAAACTGCCCCAAACAACGGCATTGAAACTGCAATTGCCGCATACAATAACCAGGAAGGAAGGCTTAACGCAGATACAACAATAAATCCCTGCACACCTATCAATGTCATGATCTGGATAAACATACCCACTCCCATCAGGATTCCCATTACGGGGAGAGCATCGTCAACCGCATCTGTGGCAGTTTTTAAAACATCAAACTTAACTCCCGAAAGTAGGCCCGAAAGCGATGATAGGAGAAAAATAACAGGCATTCCCATCCCTGGAATTTTTCCGGTCAAATACTGGTCGGTCGCGAATAATATTACCAGTACGATAACAGGCAACATAAGACGAAGAGTAAGGGGGTGTTTTTGCATTTTATTCAAATGTTTTTCAAGAGCTTCCTCATCGGAAAACTTTCTGATATGCGGGAAAATCATGGTAAGTGCAAACAATATTCCTAGAGGGAAAGTGCAAATCATAAGTGGCAGTGCAAATCCTACGTAGGGAATATCTACGCCTGCGCAAATAATCATTGCGGGAATGCTGACAGGTGGTGCGATCATACCAAGCAACGCCCCAATGGACACGACAGCTGCCGTACGAACTTTTGTCATGCCCAGGGTCATGAGAAGCGGCGAGACAAGTGCACCTGTAGTAAGAACTGCAGCCGTAGATGATCCTGTGATCATTCCCGGCATCATTATTATGATCATAATACCAATGCTTAACAATGCTGGATAACTCCTAAAGCTACGAATCATCCACGCTGAAAGTGAATCAAGAAGTCCGGTCTCAAGAATCACTTTCATAAACATCATTGCAGTTGCTATTACAAGGATAGTATTAAGATATCCAAACTCACCTTCGACAAGATGGCGCAATGGGATACCTTCACCTGCCACAAGTGCGCCAGCCACTGCTGAGAGTACCATTGCAACTGCGATAGGAAGCTTCCAGACAAATGCACCGAAAGCAAATATCCCTATCATTAAAAGGGTGTAAAAACCCTCAGGCCAAAACCACTCCATAGCAGGCTACTTTGTAACGCCGTATCCTGCAAGCACTGCCTTTAGCGGTTCTTTTGCAGCGCTTACATTTGCAGCTTTTTTTACAGGGATATTTTTGGGCTTTGTGAGCTTATCGAATATTCCGTCCTTATTTGCTCCATCAACAAGAATGAGGATATTTGCATAGGGAACAGACGAGTTGATAAACAGGTCGGTAAGTGCGCCCCTGCGACCTTCTCCACCAACATGCATAACTATAATATTCATCTTTTTCCCTTTTGCAGCCTTAAATAATGCATCACCACGTTTGATTTCATCGTCCTTGTTAATGCCTGCGGCGCCAAGTCCTTTTGAACTGCCGCCAACAACAGCTATCAATACTTTTTGTCCTGTCAGTGCATCTGGTTTCATCACAGCATCATAATCAGAGGATATCCCAAGCGACTTCATAAGAACACGAACCATCATGGCATCAGAGCTCTGTCCAATTGACGTAAGTGCTACTTCGGCAGCATTAGCCGAGGCAGTGAGTACAAGTGCAAGAATCAACACAGAAAACAAAACAAGCAACTTCTTCATAATATTTCCTCCTATAAATAATTATCCAGTTTGTCCAAGTCTAGACAAACATTGAACATAAATCTATATTTATTATCTTTTTTATCCTTGGAATCACCGAGGTGCACGTTATTTTTGCTGTACCAAATAGAAAAGTAAATCCAGATCGGGGCAATTTATAATAAGTGAATTATCAAAAACTTTGTATGTTATGAGAGCACTTAACAAGTTTTACTTGCTAGGTTTGAAATAGATATTCCTGGGTCTACCGCTCCTCACGTTTTCATATTCCGTTACGCGTTGTAACTGTCCTTTCTTAACAAGATACTCAAGATATCTGTGCATTGCGGGATATGAAAGACTAGCAGCTTCTGCGGCATCTCCAACAGTAAGTTTTATGTTTTTACTTGAAAAGAGCTGCAGGACTCTACGTGTTGTTTTTTCAGATAATCCTTTACTTCTCTCTTGCCAATGCTCATCACTACGGTATTTCAAAAGCTCAGAATGAAGTAGTATTCTGGCAGAAAAATCAGCAAGACGAATCGGTTTTGAAATAAAATCGTCTGCACCTGCAATTTTCAGATTTGCTGCAACCGAAGGATTTTCCTCTACAGTAAGAGCAATAAGAATTGCTTCAGAAGATAGTTGGCGAGCCGATCGTATGACATCAATACCGCTCATAAGCGGCATGTGGTAATCAACTAGAAGGATATCTATTCTCCTGTTAATAACCCAATCAAGTGCCTCCTGGGGCTGTGAGGTTGTTAATATTGACCATCCGAGGGAATCTGCCATTGCCTTAACAGTGTACAAAGTACTCTCGTCATCATCAACAAACCCAAGAATTGCATCCATTATTTGTTCTCCTTCTCTACTGAATCAGGTATCCATACATTGCAAATAGTTCCACCTTCAGCACGTTTTTCGTATTTTATCCTTCCGTTAAAACCTTTTACTGCGTTTTTTACAAAAGCAAGCCCCAAACCAGGCGAAAGAGATGTCTGTTTTTCTGCATCATCAGGATTAAAAAAAAACGGTCCGTTGTCTTCAATTATGAAAGATATGCCGTCAGCATTTTTATTGACATTTAAAGATATGAGAGGCGCAGCCAGGTTTTTTGTGGCATGCCATGAATTATCCAACAAGTTGACCAGTACGCGCGAAAAACGTATAACATTCAAGGTCAGATTACAATTTAACAGTCCTTTGGCGATGTCAACTGTAACTGTTGAGCCCCAAGACATAACACGTATCTGTGACATTGTGTAATTTATTATTTCATTGACAGTAGTCTTTCTAACATAGTCAGGATATTTAATTTCATTGATCATCTGGTCCATTTTTTCTGCAGAAGCAAGTATTGCTTGGCTGTGCGAAGCTGTTTCCGTTTCTTTAGACGCTGAAAGTAAATCGGCAAGGCCAAATATTGTGGTAAGAGGGCGTTTCAGATCATGCACAAGATACTGCATTTCTTGATAAAGCCTCATACGAGACTGTTCGGTACGCATCGCAGTAATTTGACGTTCACGCTGCCTTAAAAGACTCAATTGTTTGATTTGTTTCTCGTAACTTACGAAAAGTTTAGTAAGGATCAGTGAGGCTAAAGCACTTAAACAGAAAGCTATGCTGCACATAACGTTCAATAGGTGATCTTTCTGCATCAGTTTTGAGGTATTCTTTACAGCAGAACTCAGTTCCCCCCAGCCAAAACCATAAGGTGTAAGTATTGGTATAAGGTCAAGCCACTGAATCGAAAACACAACTACTGCCTGAATTGCGAATTTATAACCTGTCCTTGTAACGTCACGGGCAATATACTGCAGCAGCCATACGCTGATCAGCGTAATAACTGCCGGAACTCCGAAATGCGGCACAGAGGGAAATTTCAAAAAAGCAATTCCAAAATAGCTTATGGGAATTGCTACAGGTGGAAGAATCCATTCAATATATTTTAAATCGAATAGCTCCGCAATACCGTCTGATAACATAAACCATCCGCTATAAAGGAATATTGCGCGCATCGCATTGTTAGCTACAAGCCACATTGCCGAAAGCAGGACATACCCACCTTCATCGAGCATTATTGAT
>JALOBM010000099.1 GCA_023228285.1 Candidatus Cloacimonadota bacterium
AGACCCGGATCAGGGTCTCGATATATATCTGATCGGAGTTTTGTCACTTCAGTTGCGGCTTTTTTAAATCGATGCTTTGGACTGGAAGTGGCAGATGTCCAAATCCAGTCCAAAATCAGCGCAATTTGAAGTTATCGGTGATTAAAGAAGGTCCAGAAGCGTCCAAAATCTCAATGTCCAAGTCCAAACATAGTCCATCATATCTCCGCACCACATAAGGCTTTATCCCCATTTGTCCAAGTGAGGACGATTTGAAGCTTTGGGTGACGGTTTATAACTCTGAACATAAACCCTGATCTTGCTGAAGTGAATGTAGTGTCATATAAAGCTTGGTGTGGTAATCTACGGATTGCTACAGCGACCGAAGGAAGCCTTTGGATCATTCTCCTCTTTCCCTTTGTTCGATACTGTGTTGAAGCTGATATCAAGGCGTTATCATCCTGTGTTCACTCGATGATAACCCGATAATATCAGGTTCAAGTATAGATAACCAGAAGAGGAATGAAGGTCTTTGCTAAATCAGGCAGGAATCTACCAGACAATCCGTAGTATATTGGTTAGTAACTGACGATCTAAAGCAGTTGATCGGCAAGGCATTGCATCATCATCTCCCGATTGTGTTTTGATACACTATGCAGCGGCATGTCCTTTTGAGCGTGCATCCGTTTCAGATGAGACAGTATCCTGTCCGCGGGGTGTTTCTGCAACAAGGTATGCCACAGATTGGGGTATTCCTCTTTGTTCCAATACAAAGAAAGTAAATGAGCGTAATCCTGCAGTAAACAAAGATCGTCGAAACTAAGAGCATCCGAGCACAATACTTGGTACGGAGGCATATCCATCCACAAGTACTGTCTCTCCTGCGCAATTTGCATCATGGGTGTATCCGGCAGAATCTTCAATGTACCCAATTGCACTGCGGCAGGTTCACAACTGCATAGTTCGTTCAAAGACCGGATTACCGAAGCGAGATCTTCCCCAGGTAGTCCGGTGATGAGATCGGCATGAACTCTGATTCTGGTGCGGGTTTTCAGATCAAGCAGTGCCCGGCGGGATTTCTCCCAGTCTGTATATCTACCGCTTTGCCATAACACATCCGGATTTGTGCTTTGTATGCCCACTTCAAAGCGGATGCGTCCGGCGGGAGCTTTGCTGAGGATATCAAAGTCCGTTTCATCCAGCAAATCGGGATAAATCTCGAAGTGATAATCAAAATCGCTGTCATTGCAGATTGCATAATTCCAAATGGCGTGGGCAAGGTCTTTCTGGATGTTGAAACTACGGTCTATGAACTTTAAGGTACGAGGTTTCAACTCTGCCAGCAGGGCCAATTCCTTGTGCAACCGATCCATCTCTCCCGCTTTTGTGAGTTCAAATCTGGGTTGATGGCGCATATCGTTGGCAGACAGGCAATAGACGCAAGCATAAGGACATCCCCGATAGCACTCGAAATAAATGAGATGATCTTCCAGCTCCGTTTTGTCTCCTTCAGTATAGGGGAAGGGAATATCCTTGAGATGGATGGAGGCAGGACTTTGTACACAGCTTTTTGGATCGAAAGCACTTTCTGCCAAAGCCCTGAATTTTCCTTCACCTTCTCCAATGATAACATAGGAGTTTTGGGCCTGCTGAAATGAAGCTGCTTCCGGCCCTCCAATCACAAAGAGGCATTGGGGAAGGATCTTACTCAGTTCAGCTTGTAAGCTGCACAGCATCACCCGGTTCCAGATATAGGCAGAAAAGCATATTACATCAGGCTTTTGGGAGTAGACATCTTCCATGATCTGATGCAGAGGTTCTTTCAAGCTATAGGTTTTCATCCTAGTTTCACATTCCAGATCCCGGATCATCTGTCGCATATAGTAAAGAGCCAGATTGGATTGACTCCAACTGCTGTTTAGGGCTACTAAGAGAATCTTTTTCATGGGGTATCATTACAGGTTGTGGCTTTAGCGGTCAAGATATTTTGCGTCGAAGCATATTGGTTTTTGTCTGTGTTCTTGCTTTATTTGTTAGAATTGCTTATCATATATAATTGAGGTTACATAGATATCGGATAGTTTAGTAAAGCAACTCAAGCTCATTTAAGAAAGGATAATATGAATCTTGCCTATGAGCATTTACCTGAAAGGGAATTTCGGGAACTCCCGCTATTTTCCTGCCACGGACCGGGTTATTGCAGAGTTATAGCTTTGTTCATTTTCTTGCTGCTTGTTACGCAGATAAGTGGCCGTGTCGTAAAAGTAGGCATATACATGAATCCCCCCAAGGTTTATTGGGGCGAATCGGGGAAACCTTCCGGTATATTTGTGGAGATCATGAATCACATTGCACATGCTGAAGGCTGGGAGATAGAGTATCACAAAGACACTTGGGACAACTGTCTGAACATGCTGCAGGACGGGGAATTGGACTTAATGACGGATGTGGCATACAATTCCGAGCGCGACGAGGTAATGGACTTTCATCAAACACCGGTTTTATTCTCATGGACACAATTTTTTGCCAGGCATGGAGTGAAGCTGGATTCGTTTCAGGATCTGGAAGGATTGCGCTTGGCGGTATTGGAGAACTCGGTTCAGGCAAAGACTTTGCGAGATCTCTTGAGTTTATCCGCAGAAGGCAGCTCCTTTGTGTATGCTTCCAGTTTCGATGAGGTATTGGCATTGGTGCGCGATGGGAAGGCCGATGCAGCGGTAACGAACTACTACTTTGGCAGACAGAATGCCAAGAAATATGGCCTGGAGGAAACAGACATCATTCTGGAGCCCGCCACCTTGTATTTTGCTGCCAAACAGGGTCGTTCGAGCGATCTCCTCGGAGCTATCGACACACATCTGAGTGAATTGAAGGACAGACCGGACTCATATTATTATGCAGTATTAAATAAATACAGCTTCCAAAGCAACGAATACAAGCTTCCCAGATGGGCCGTCCTCATTAGCCTGGGCTTGATCATAGCCCTATTGTTTTCCGTATTGGCAGCAAATATACTTCGAAGACAGGTTCGGAAACGGACTGCAGAATTGCAGGAATCCAACAGGGAGATGGAAAAACGCATTGAAAAGAGAACCGAAGAACTAGCACTCGCCATGCACAAAGCCCAGGTTGCAGATATGCTAAAATCAGCTTTTCTGGCTACGATGTCCCATGAATTGAGGACGCCTCTGAATTCGGTGATCGGCTTTACCGGGATATTACTGAAGGAAATGCCCGGCGCCGTAAACGAAGAGCAAAAGAAAATGTTGAGCATTGTTCAAAACAGTGCCAGACACTTACTCGCACTTATCAACGATGTTTTGGACATCTCCAAGATAGAGTCGGGACAGCTGGAACTACATTACTCCCATATAGATCTGCGCTCCCTTTTGGAGAATGCAATTCAGGTGGTGTCTGTCCAAGCTAATGCCAAGGGCTTGAATCTACTTTACAATCCAGGAAATGCTCCCAGGGAGATCACCGTTGATGAGCGTCGCTTTGAACAAGTGATCCTGAATCTGCTAAGTAATGCCATCAAGTTCACCGAAAAGGGCGAGGTATCGCTGTCATGCATGGTTAAAGAAGCAAATCTGTATCTGATAGTAAAGGATACCGGAATTGGCATCCCTCTGGAGAAACAAAGCAAACTATTCCAGCCATTTGTGCAGGTTGATTCTGGAATTAACCGCAAGTATGAGGGTACTGGACTGGGTCTCTTCATCAGCCGTAAGATCATGAATTTGATGAGTGGTGATATCACTATGGAAAGCGAAATGGATAAGGGTAGCACATTCACAGTAATTCTACCTCTGGATGCCGGGGAGAGATCATGCCAGTCTCAGTCCTCATTATAGAAGACAACCTGGACAATTACTATTTGATGCAGTACCTTTTAGAAAGCAGGGAATACACTGTGCTGGGCGCTGAGAATGGCTGGTTGGGTCTGCAGATGGCTTTATATAATGTGCCGGACATCATATTACTGGATATTCAGCTACCTGGGATGGATGGGTACGAAGTATTGCACGAAATCCGTTCTAATCCCGATATTGCTGATATTCCAGTTGTGGCTGTTACTTCCTACGCTATGGCGGGTAATAAAAAACAGGTCCTGGATGCAGGCGCTACCGGATACATCGAAAAACCGATTGATCCGGAAACGTTTGCCGATCAGGTCACAAGCTATCTGAAAGCCTAGAGTACAAGGAGAAGGGATGAGAACAATACTAAACGTGGACGATCAAAGCGAGAACCTATATTTTCTGCAAAGTTTGCTGGGAACTAAGGAATACCGGTTTCTGGATGCTAAAAACGGTAAAGAAGCCATGGAGATACTAGAGAAAGAACAGATAGATTTGATTATTAGCGACATCCTCATGCCTGTGATGGACGGCTTCTCTTTATGTAGAGAATTACGGCAAAACCCTAAACTGAAACATATCCCCTTCATCGTTTTTACTGCTACCTATACTGGAGAGAAAGATGCAGTACTTGCAAAAACAATGGGTGCAGATGACTATATCAGAAAGCCGTGCGAACCAGATGAGTTACTTCAGAGAATCCATGCAGCCATAGCAAAAAAGGATGACATCCATCGCTTTGATAAATTGGAGAATCCAGACGACGAAACCGTACTGAAGATGTACAATGAACGTCTGGTGCGCAAGCTGGAAGAGAAGATGCAGGAAATGGAAGCTGAAGTAATAGAGCGCAACAAAGCTATACAAGCCCTGAAACAAAGTGAAGCCCTTCTGAAGACGATTCAATCCATCGTGAAACTGGGGGGCTGGGTGTATTATCCAAGCACTAAACAGTTCTACTGGTCTGATGAGATGTACAAATTGCATGATCTTGATATACAAAATACACCAATAGACGAGGCTATTAAGTGTAGTAGGTCTGGTTATGACCAAGATACTTTAAAAACAATAGAGGACAATTGGAACGAGATCCAGAAGAGTGGTAAAGCCTATGTCATAGAGTCTTGGTTCACTACCATGAAGGGTCGCAAGATATACGTAAACTCTGCGGCTGTCGCGGAATGGGAGGGAGGCAGCATCTCCAGGATCATTGGGACTTTTCACGATATAACCGAAAAGAAAGAAGCAGAAACAAAACAGTATGAATTGGAACAACAACTAAGGCAAGCTCAGAAGCTGGATTCCATTGGGCATCTGGCTGGGGGAATAGCTCACGATTTCAACAACATTCTCACCGTGATCCTGGGATATACCGAAGAAATACTCAATGTGCTTCACGATAAGGATCCTATCCGGCAGGAAATAGAAGAAATCAATAAAGCCGGACAGAGAGGGGCAAGCCTTACCCGACAGCTTCTGACTTTCAGCCGTAAGCAAGTAATCAAACCCCAATTGCTGGATCTAAACGAGATCATTGAAAACCTATCTAAAATGCTGATGCGTTTGATCGGAGAAGATATCGAATTCGTGAAGGAACTGGCAGATGATCTGCCGAAGATACTTGCGGACGTGGGGCAAATTGAACAGGTGATCATGAACTTGGTTATCAACGCCAGAGAAGCCATGGAAATGGGTGGAACTCTTACTATATCTACCTTTGCCTACCTTCCGGATTCAAACTTCACAGCCAGACATCCCATGATAAAAGGGGATAGTTTTGTAGTGTTGAAAGTGAAGGATACCGGGTGTGGTTTGGATGCGGAAACCATAGAACACATCTTCGAGCCTTTCTTTACCACTAAACCCAAAGGACATGGCACCGGTCTGGGTTTACCCACAGTCTATGGTATTGTACGGCAGGCCGGCGGAAGTATCAATGTGGTTAGCAGCCCCGGCAAGGGAGCCATGTTTGTGATCATGTTACCGGCAGCAAGCGGTGAAAGCGAAGTGAATCATGAAGCGAAAGTTCCCATCCAGCAAGGTCTGCACGATGAACTGGTGCTGATAGTGGAAGATGATCAATCCATCGCAGATTTGAGCGGGAAGATGATTAAGAAGATGGGATTCAAGGTAATGCTAGCAGATAGTGCCGATCAAGCCATGATTCTGATAGAGGATGAGGGTCTGCGCCCCTATTTGATTATCAGCGATGTGGTTATGCCCGGCATGAGCGGAGTAGAATTGGCAACTATCATGCAGTTCAAACATCCGGAGATCAAGCTGCTCTTGATGTCAGGCTACACAGAGAATGTGATCTCACAACATGGTGAATTGGATCCCAGCATTCCGTTTCTGCGTAAACCCTTTACCCGCCAGGAACTTCATGTAAAGATCGGGGAAGCGCTAAAATACGAACACTCTGCCAATACTTGAGTAAATGCTGTATTTACTCCTGCTGGGCAGATTATTTTGTTTGTAATGTGTTGCGGTGCTACAGAGAGTTTTCGTATTGTAGCATTTCGATGCTATGTCTCCTTGATTTCCGGAGGAACGGAATCCTCCGTAGGCCGAAGGCCGTTCAATAGTGAAACGAAGTGGAGCATTCAACTGGTGCCCAGCACTGCA
>JALOBM010000100.1 GCA_023228285.1 Candidatus Cloacimonadota bacterium
TTTGTCAAGTATTATTTATCTATACTTTTTGTCCACTTCTATGTGCAACGGTCTTTACTAATAGCTATGATTTAGGTGGTAGGGTTACAGCAAACACTCTGCCTTGAGTAACAAGAAGTAATCATTGTGATGGTAGGGCGGCACGAAACCGCCTTTTCTTTATATAATGATGCAAGTTGCCCGCTATAAGCCATCTGCAGATATTAATATTCTCACAATCACTGATCCTTTTCCAGAGTTTGGCCGGTTGAGACCGGACAATTTCCCTCCCTCCTAGGGTTATGTGGACTTCAGGGGTAATAGAATGCTCACCCGGCTACCTTTTCCGGGGCTGCTTTCGATCTCCATCGTGGCATTCATCCGGTTCAGTGCATTACGGCATAAAGACAGACCCAAGCCTATGCCATCCTTAATATCTCCATCACTGCTTGAGAGAACCAAGCCTGCATGTAAAGCTTGCAGGGTTTTACAATCCATCCCCTTGCCTGTGTCCGACACACACAATCGCACCTTGTCTCCCTCAGAAGCCACCGAGATATTTACTGATCCTCTCTCTTCCGTAAACTTCAAGGCATTGTTCAATATATTCCGCACCACTATCTTGATCAGGTCGGCGTCGAAGATGGCCTCAATTTTTTCGGATGCAAATTCATATGTGAGATCGATTCTTTTTTGCATGGCAATAGGCAAATAGATGGCAAAGATGGACATCAGGATCGGTACCAAATCCTGCTGTACAAGATCCACGTTAAAATCCAGTTTACGGCGTTGTAAACGGATTCCATCCAGCATTTCATTAACCATCTTATAAACGTTTTCTCCGCTTGTCTTCAAGTTTGCCAAGATCTCAGCATGCCCTTCTTCTGGGATGCTGCCGTCCAAAATCATACCCAATACCCGATTGAAGTTTCCCAATGGAGCGCGTACATCGTGACTGATCACCGAAACCAGCCAATTCAAGACCTCCACAGTGTGACTCAAAACAGCATTCTTGTCTTGCAATTCCTTGCCAGCTTGCTGGATGATCTTGTTCTTTTTTCGCAGTTCTTTATTTTGCTGCTTATAGGCATCTGCTTGAATCTCTATCTTTTGTTTATAATAATTAGCCTCATTTACACTGACACTATTCTTTTTCAGATTTTCATTCAGATCGTATTCTTTCTCCCGGATTTGCCGCATGAACAAATACCCCTTCTCAAAATCCCCCTGTTTGGTGTAGACATCTGCCAGCATGTTCATCACTCGAATGGTGACAGTTTGCGAATCTGTGAGCGCAACTGTTTCCAAAGCTTCCTCAAGATATTTGCGCGCAGTTTCATAATCCCCTTTCATCTGGTATATTGAACCGAAATTGGCCATGCAATTTGCCATCGCCATAGTATCAGTGCTCTGCCGATACACTTTCAGGGCTTTTTCGTAATACTCCAGTGCAGCATCCGGATCACCATTAGTTTCGTAGATATAGCCGATGTTGTTCAAAGGGGCTGCCACCTCTTTCTGAAAAGCACTTTTTCTTCTTAGTTCCAGGCTCTCAAAGGCATATTGTAGGGCTAATTCTTTATTTCCCAAAGCATTGTAAGCCAGAGAAATGTTACTCAATATATTAAAAGTGTTTTGCAAAGAATTAGCGCGCTTTGCCAAATCTAGCGCAACAAGCCAATAATCCAAAGCTTTTTGGTGCATCAGATCCCTTTCAAAAGCCGTACCGATGTTTATCAGAGGAGAAATCTTAAATTCCTCTAAATTGTGAGTTTCTGCAATGTGCAGGGCAGCGAAGGCATACTTTAATGCAAGACTGTTTTCTCCTATATAGCCATATGCTGCACTGATGTTGTTCAGCAAGTGGAATCGTTCCTCTGCATCTATGTTTTTGATCAGGAGTAGTTTCCAGGTCTCTATAGCTTCCAGATATTTGCCAGAATAAGCTTTGCATAGAGAGAGATTGGACAGTGCTATAAACTCCATTTTTTTCATTTTTCCCTGACGGACATACTCAAGCATGCGATTGTAAACTTCTGTAGCCTGCTCTATTCTACCATTACGCCCATGGAATTCACCAATCTTATTCATCACATCAGCATAGAGTCGTTTTTGCTTGCTGAAACTGCGGTTTTCCACCAAATACAGCATTTGCTGCAGGGCTTTTTCTGCATCTTCATTGGCCAGGTCTATCAGAGTATTCACAAGCTCGTTGAGCAGCGTGATCTCAGAGTCGCTGATTATTGCCAAGTTATCGTTTTCTTTCTTCATTGAACAATTCCGTGCTATTCTGTACTTTTGTCAATACATTTTCCATTTTGGTATTCACTCATTTTTCTATCCCTGCCCCATTGCCATCCACTATAGAACCTTTCTTGGCTCGATGCTTGGTTTTGATCTTGCTGCACAATATGCAGTTAGCATCTGCCAACTAATCTGAGATTCAGGTAACAGCAAAATGCTTTTTTCTCATGGTAACGAGAGACGGAACAGCGTCCGCCTGTACTGGTACCGGAGCTCGCCCTAGCGCCGATTAAGGAGCCGGAATAGCGTCTGTACAGTTATCCGCTTTGTATTCTCATTCACTGTATCATTACACAATCAACACTCTATACGCTTCAAAGAACTTTGGGAGTTTTATCCCTTCATATGCTATACAGTGGACAGCACTGGGACAAAATTCTATTAAAGACCGGATAGGAGGATAAACGCTCTGTTTTACAAGGTGATATGCTTATAGCATTGGCGCGCGTTACCTCCAGCATGTGGACATCATGTCAACATGTTGGGTTTAACATCAGGAACAATCTCAGCTTCAGGATTGGTAAAACACTCAAACCATTGAGGGAAACAGCGAAGATTTCGCAAGGAGGGAGCCCCGTCAGGGGCGAAACTGATCATAGCGAGGGTGCGCAGCGAAGCGAAGCCCCTCGAAAAGAATACCACAACACGCATAGAGCCCTTTATGGGCGACACCATGATTATCTGGGATTCATGTAGTTCGGAAAAATGATGCCAATCTCCGGATTGGCAGAAGTAGCAAAACTTTTTTTAAGATGAATCTTGCGAATTCTATGGCAAATCGGAGCTAACGACACCAATGGCTTCTGAAGTGCAATATGTGGGTAACACATTGAAGTCCTTACACATAAAGCCTCAATACACAACTAGCATACTGTACCCGGACTATGCAGTCACAGAGTATCCCAAAGACATCCTGAGCGTGGTTTGGGAAGTACTCAGGAAGTTTTTGAGGTGTATAGGGGGTATTAGGTAGGAGGCGTAGCATCGGAATGCTACGATACAGTGTGGATGCAGATTCAGCAAATAAAAAAACACAATAATCTGCATAATTCCGTGTGATCTGCGTCTTCTATGTGTAATAACATTCTCTATGTTTTCATCCCCATTACTTTATCAAAACCATCCTTTGGGTTGCGCTCTGCTTGCCACTGCTTAAATGGCAGAAGTATATTCCGGACGCTGCATTCCGCCCTTTGTCGTCTTTACCGTCCCATATCGCGGTCAGCATCCCGGAGCGGCCTTTATCCTGCACCAAAGTGCGTACCAATTGCCCCTTCAGGTTGTAAATACTGATCTTGTGAGCTGCACTGTCCTTCAAGTTGTATTTTATTTCGGTACTTGCGCAAAAAGGATTAGGGTAGATGCTCAGGTTCAGTCCAGCCGAAGGTACAGCAATGTGTCCCATTCCAGAGGTTGGATCTTGCAACAGCAGACGGATGTCTGCCGCGCCAATTATACCGCGACCCAGAGCGTCGGTCCAGGGACGTCCCGTCTCTGTAATCCAGGTATGACCACTGATAGCGTTGTTGTCGAAGACTATGTTTTGATATTCATACAGATCAATTATCACTGCAATATGACCGGAGATGGAGGTTGTATCGTGCACGGCGTATGTAAAATCCGGTGTATAGTCAAAATTAAAGAAGTATCCTAGATCCAAAATCACCTCATCGGTGATTGCACCATCGGCAAAGCGATGTACGCTGGCTTCCACCAATCCGGGAAGATCTGGTTCACCCCAAGGATCTGGAACCATCTGAAAGCGCAGAGCATTAACACGGTATTCCTGATCGCCCAAGTCCATCTCCACAGCCACTTTGATGGGGATTACACCACGTCCCCAAGCTTCCCATTCGGGATTCTCCGTTACCCAATCGAACCAATTCGGTTCCCCAGGATCGATAATCGTTATTTGGTTGCCTTTTGTGCTGTAAACTCCGCTGGTACTCCAGGCTTTAACGCTGATCTCATGAGCTCCGGGAGTAATATCTTCTCCCATAAAGAGCATGCTATATGGCGCCGAAAATACCTGCCCCTGAAATACACCGTCCAAATAGAATTCCACTCTTTCGAGGATGTCTGTGCTGGGAACAGCTTCAGCACTCACCTGAAAGCTGCTATTTGGCACAAATGATCCTGCTGCTGGCAATAGAGAATGGATGGCAGGAGGGGCTACTTCTCCGGTAATGGCTCTTCTGAAACTGATCGTTTCAGCCGCGCAACCGATATCCATTATATTTACGCCCATCGGGGAGCCGTCACTGAAGCAAGCTTGGGGATTGGTATATTCATTGAACTCTGTACGATACTCTTCCAGGGAGAATGTAGCTTCAGCGAGTAGGCCGTTGTCTATGTTACTGCCATTGGGACGAAAGATAAATACTTCATCCGGTGGTCCTTCAGAATTTCCATCTAGGGTAGGATTGATCCGGTATATCAACAATCCGGAACCAGGCAGTTCCGCTTCGAAGATGTCGCTGCCTTTCTTTCGATACTCCAGTACCAGAAATTCACTGCTGTTTGCTATATTCACCTTAAAGCAATTGTTTGTTGGAGAAGTTACTGGATTCAACGTAGCAGTGTAATCCATAGCAAGTTCGGGAATTGAGTCTATCCACCCTCCATAGCGGTATTTCATATACATCCCCATGTGACAATATCCGCTTTCCATGATGTCCCAACAACCAGCAGGAGCCAAACCGTCGTGTTCGTAGTGATAGAGATCGGGAGCTCCCACGCTATGGAACATCTCATGGCAAAGCGTACACACATCGTTATGATCCTCAGTTTGAAATGTATAATCCCACACTTGCTTACCATGTATAAATGCATCAGAGTTATACAGAACCCAGCGATGCGCCCACAGCAATTCTGCCCAGGCAGTGTGTGGTCCACGGATAATGAAGCAGACGTTGTCCACTTTACCATCGTTATCTGCATCAATATTCAAAAAGGGCGGCACCTGCGATGCAATGTAGGATATGGCGTTTGCCAGCAATGTATGCTCGCGCTCGGTACGTTGTATATCATTATGGAATCCATCGGGACAGGTTAAGCTATGGTAGGGCATATAATAAGAGCGCGGATGACTATCCTGATAGGAAAGGTTCGTCTGCGGTTCGCAAGTGGGATAATGGTGTGAAACATAGTTGAGTTGGTTATAGCTGACCTGTTGGAAATAATTACGCAGGGAGTAAGCATCTTCGCCTTCTTCATTGAATTTGGCGTCGAAGAACGAACGTGGTTGCTCAAATTCCGTCTGATCCGAAAAGCGGATATACACTACCAGATTGTTCACTGTGCCGGTATTAGGACCGCGGTTTCCCTTGCGGTTGTGGGCATTCATGGCCTGCTTCCGGGCATAGTATGTTTCCCTGGATACTTTTATTCCAGGTGTAAGACCCAAGCTACGGGGATCGGAGGAATCTGCCCGATGAACTGAGGGAACTGGTTCGCCGTCCCGAAGCTCCGCATAGTAGTAATAACCGTCGTCGGGGCTTTGGATTATGGTATAGCCCAGCGAATCGTGCAAGCGGTTGGCATACTCATCTCCACTGGCCAGCAGATGCAATTCGGAGCCGTCCGGTTGGGTAACTGAAGAGGGAACGTTGTAAAGGTTGGCGCCGGTTAACACCGCTACCAGCAGGCAGAAAAAGATCGTAAGTGTGTGTCTCATCGTATCTCCTATGAGCAAGGCTACATTGTACTTATGTGTCGATCTCATATAGTAAAGCTCGCAAAAGCTTAACTCCATGAACTGATACTGCTCGCTTTTCTTTATCCATTTATACTGCATTCAAATTAATTTATTTCCTTTTGTCAATATAAATTTCATTTCTACTGCTTTTCTACCAGGATACTAATGATGGAAAAAGCCGGATATCTGTATTTGAGAGCAGAGAAGTGTAGTGGATTAGGTTTTTAGGACAGCCCAATAAGGTGAAGGCATTCCCCCAAAAAATCGAGTTCTTATGTCTATAATAGCAATTAAAGATATGATGTTAGCCATTGCAGATGTCCAGGTATTTCATTTTTCAGATTTACCACATTCGCTTCAAAATCGGGTTCATGGTAATACAGATTTGCCGTTGTAATCACCTCAGGGGCTCATGCACAACAAAAATGACTACGTGTGTATAGCTTTACTGGGTCAGAATTTCGTGGCTTTTT
>JALOBM010000101.1 GCA_023228285.1 Candidatus Cloacimonadota bacterium
CATGACTTGTCACTCCTCCAAGGATCATCACATAGGTAAATATTGATGTAATTTTAACAGTTTGACAAGAAAATGAACACAAAATTCTTGGTGTATGAGGAGAGCTTAGAGAATAGGAGCTATCTTCTGTAAGGTTTATTTGGCAGAGCCCCGTATTCGGGAAGGTATTTCATTGGATCAAGGGCTGTGCCTTTTGCATTGCGGACTTCGAAATGGAGATGGTTCGTCGTTGCCCTGCCAGTTCTGCCGACAGTTGCTATAACATCTCCCTGTTTTACCCTTTGTCCTACCTTTACGTTCATTGTGGAGCAGTGTGAGTAAAGCGTCCAGAGCTGGTCCGAGTGATTTATTATTATGACTCTTCCATAGCCTCTGAAACCCTTTCCCCCATTTGAGACTACCTCAACAATTCCGTCAAGGACGGCATGGATCGGGGTGCTTTTTGGAGCAACGATGTCTATGCCAAGGTGTTTCCGCCTGCTTTTTGACCTTGTCCTGCTAAAGAGGCTGGAAAGTTCCCCTGACTTCAGGGGCCACTTCATGTCGCTGATGAGAAGAGGTGCGCCGCCGCTGACCATCTCTTCCTCGTCCCATTCAATGTCGCCGGGCGAGCCCAGTTTTCTGTATGCCGTTTCGAGAGGATCTTCCTGAAGGGCCTGATAATCTATCTCTTCTGCATACAAGTTATAGGGAGTAAGAAGGATGGAAAGAAGTATGAAACATAAAACATAAACTCCTCCGACCCTAAGACCGAACAAGTTTTTAAATGCGCAGTATTTCTGTTGTCTGCTATTTGAAAGACGATCGTTCGCCTCAGTAATGCGATCCATCAAAGACCTCCCCGTCATTACAGGAACGGTCAGATCATTTTATCACAGAGCTAAGCCCAGGTCTTGGCTATCCGGTCGACCATCTCTTTCATTATCTTCGGGTCGGCCTTGCCGTATCTGCTGCGGAAAGAATGGTCCGCCCCTTCAATAATGAAAAAATATTTCTCTCTATCCGGCAGGCTTACTTCCGTTAGCACCCCCATGCAGCTTTCCTCGGAAAAAATCTCATCGCAGCTGCCTCTGAAGGATATCAGCCCTTTTACCTTAACATGGGAGAGCATGTCCTCCTTTATTTCTGAGCGTAAAGTTGAAAGAACAGGAAGGGACATCATTCTTTCCTCAACCTCTTTGAAGGCTACTATTCCAGTTCCGCTGAGTATCACCCTCTCGGGGACCTGAGAACCGTCCTTGATCAGGCAGTTGATATTATCTGCCGCAGCAGAAAGGGCAATGATGCCGCCAAGTGAAAAACCCCATATCCAGAGCGGATTTCCCGACGTTGCTGCCCTGATGTCACATATTGCGTTAAAAACGTCCTGCTGCTCCTGTGCAAAAGTCTTTCCTGAAAAAGCTTTTTTGATCCACTGGGAGACGTCATTTGAAAAGTCCTGTCGGTTTCTGATCTTTCGGCTCGTTTCCACCAGCCATGGAGTGTATCCCTTCTCTGAAAGAAGCTCGGAAAGGAGCCGGAATTTATTGTGTTCTCCCATATTGGCACTGCTGTGCACTCCGTGGAGCAGAACTATCTGGATCCCGTTCGGTATTTTCGGAAGGCAGGAAGCGATCCTGACCTCCTTGTCACCAAAGGTCCCGGAAGTCACATATTCTTGTATATTTGAATATTCCTGTCTCTTTTTCATTCTATTCTTCCTGACCCTAAACTAAAAGAGGGCGGGATACCGCCCTCTTTGCGCTTTCTGTTATCTGAGAAAGTTTGGATCTTTTACTTTCCCTGGTGGGCTGCAAGGGCGACAGCTGATGCGATCGAGAGGAGCTTCGTTTCGGCTGAGTCTGCGCGGCTGGTAAGAACTACCGGTGCGGCCGCTCCGAGGACGATGCCTGCTGTCTTATTCTCTGAGAAATAGACGATCGCTTTTGCAAGCATATTTCCTGAATCTATATTGGGAACGTGCAGGATATCTGCATATCCGGCGACGTCGCTCTTGATGCCCTTGTGGTGTGCTGATTCAGGGGATATCGCATTGTCCAGGGCGAGGGGTCCATCGATTATGCATCCCTTGATCTGCCCGCGGCGGCTCATCTGTGTAAGCAGCGCCGCATCCATCGTCGGCGGCATATCGGGGTTCACGACTTCAACGGCGGCAAGTGCGGCTACCTTGGGGCAGCTTACTCCGAATGCGTGCGCAAGCTCTACTACGTTCTTGATTATGTCGATCTTAATCTTGAGGTCGGGGTACATGTTGAATGCGGGGTCGGAAATGAAGAAGATCCTGTCGTATCCCTTGACCTCATGGATGTACACGTGTGAAAGGGTCTTGCCTGTGCGGAGCCCTTTTTCCTTATTTAGTATCCCTCTTAGGAAGTTGGCTGTCGCGACCATTCCCTTCATGACTATCTGTGCCTGGCCGCTCGATACCAGTTCAACAGCCTTAAGCGCTGCAGCTGCTTCCCCGCCCTTTTCATCGACTACTTCGTAGTTGGCGAGATCGATTCCAAGTTTGTCTGTGACTTCTTTGATCTTGTCAGCATTGCCAACGAGAAATGCTTCAGCAACACCGGCTTTGCGTGCGTTCTCTACCGCTTCCATTACCTCTGCATCTTCGGCACATGCAACGCTTATCTTCTTGGGGCCTACTTCCTTTGCATACTCAAGCAGTGCACCTAGTGTACGAATCTGTTCCATGTCAGAAATGACCTCCCTGGGATGTATTGTCACAGGCTTACCGCCTGCATTTTACAAAAGCACGTGAATTATTATACATGCATATCCGAGCGGCGTACAACTGCAGGCTAATTGCAGAATTTTGCGAATATAAATGGTTTTTAAAATAATTTCCAATATCTGAACATCTCTTAAAAATAAAGAACGTGTGGTACGAACAACGTACCACACGTCATTATTATATATATTTTCTTTATTGCTTATGCCATGAACATGGCGATGTCATCATCTACAATACCTACTCCCGCAATTCCGAACTTTTCAACCAGCACTTTCGCCACATTGGGTGAGAGGAAGCCGGGGAGAGTCGGACCAAGGTGGATATTCTTGACACCGAGATAGAGAAGGGCCAGTAGTACGATGACAGCCTTTTGCTCATACCATGCTATGTTGTAGGCAATTGGCAGCTTGTTTACATCGTCAAGGCCGAAAACTTCCTTGAGCTTAAGGGCTATCACCGCGAGCGAGTAGGAGTCATTGCACTGTCCTGCGTCAAGGACTCTGGGTATGCCTCCGATGTCTCCTAGATCCAGCTTGTTGTAGCGATACTTCGCACATCCCGCTGTAAGTATGATCGTATCCTTGGGAAGTTTCTTCGCAAATTCCGTGTAGTATTCCCTGGACTTCATGCGTCCGTCGCAGCCTGCCATTACAAAGAATTTTTTGACAGCTCCCGACTTGACCGCATCGACAACCTTATCGGCAAGAGCAAGGACCTGATTATGGGCAAATCCTCCAACGATCATCCCGGTCTCTATCTCTTCAGGGGCGGGAAGTTTTTTTGCCATTTCGATCACTGCAGAAAAATCTTTCTTCCCCGCCGAATCAGGTACTATGTGGGCACATCCGGGGAATCCGGCTGAACCTGTCGTGAATATGCGTTTTCTTACTTCTTCACTCTTGGGCGGGACTATACAGTTCGTAGTAAAGAGGATAGGGCCTTTGAAAGTCTCAAACTCTCCGACCTGCTTCCACCATGAACCGCCATAGTTGCCTGCAAAGTTGTCATACTTTTTGAATGCGGGGTAATAGTGGGCAGGGAGCATCTCGCCGTGGGTGTAGACATCCACTCCCGTTCCCTTAGTCTGGTCAAGGAGCTGCTCAAGATCGGTAAGGTCATGTCCTGAAATAAGGATGGCCGGGTTTTTCCTCACACCAATGTTGACCTTCGTGATCTCAGGGTTACCGTACTTTGAAGTATTGGCCCCGTCAAGAAGAGCCATCGCCTTTACTCCGTACTCACCTGTTCTGAGTGTGAGGGCGACGAGGTCATCCGCTCCAAGGCTGTTGTCCAGCAAAGACGCCATAGCCTCATACATGAACTTGTAAAGGTCAACATCTTCCTTGCCAAGGTTGAGCGCATGTTCTGCATAGGCAGCCATGCCCTTCAGGCCATAAGTTATCATTTCCCTCAGGGAGCGGACATCTTCGTTCTCTGTTGCAAGAACTCCGACTGACGCTGCCTTCTCAAGCATCAAATCCCTGCCTTCGGCCTTAAAGAGGGCGGCATCATGAAGTCCCGCCGCGTGAGCTTTGGCTTTTAGGCCTTCCCTGACTGAGATCATCTTTGTGATCTGCTTCTGGATAGCGTCGGCATCAAAGTTTGCATTTGTGATCGTCATGAAGAGGCTTCTCAGTACTTCATGGTTCACCTCGGGGATCCCGGAGGCTTCAATTTTACCCTTTACTACAACATCCGAGATGCCTTTAACTGTGTAAATAAGAAGATCCTGGAGCTTTGCCACTTGCTCTTCTTTTCCGCATACGCCTTTTACTGTACAGCCCTTGTTCATTGCAGTTTCCTGACACTGAAAACAGAACATGCTCATATGACACTCCTCCTTTATATTGCTGATTTTTGTTGTATTTTCTATGCTTTTGCTATTTTCATCCCGTAATTGACTGCATCTTCCTTAGCTTTTTCGGTCGGATTCCAGGCGTTCCGAAGCCCCTCTTCGTCTATAAGTTCAAACCCTGCGCTCTTCATGGAGTCTGATATTACCTTAGGTCCTTCTCCGCTCCAGCCGTAACACCCAAAGGCCGCAGCCTTTTTATTTTTGAATTTAAGTCCCTTCATCAGATGCATGAACCCCGCCACTGAATGAAGTACGCTGTTTCCGACAGTGGGTGAGCCAACCACTACTGTTTTGGACTTGAAGACTTCTGTGATGACGTCATTATCATCGTTCTTTGCAAGGTTGAACAGCTTGACGGTAACGTCTTTGTCTGCCAGGCCGATCCCCTCTGCGATCCTCTCCGCAAGCTCTCTGGTCCCGTTCCACATAGTGTCATAGATGACCGAGATCTGGTTCTCCTTATAGTCTTCGGCCCATTTTAAATATTTTTCAACTATCTGCACTGGATTATCCCGCCAGATAACTCCATGGCTAGTCGCAATAATATCGATCTGAAGGTTCAGAGAAAGGACCTCTGCGAGTTTCTTTCTGAGTATCGCGCTGAACGGGGTAATTATGTTGGCATAGTATTTGATGCATTCGTTGAAAAGTTCGCACTGATCGACCAAATCATTGAAGAGCTTCTCTGTCGCATAGTGCTGGCCAAATGCATCGTTGCTGAAAAGTATATTGTCCTGCGTAAGGTATGCCGCCATGCTGTCAGGCCAATGCAGCATTGACATCTCTACAAAGATGAGTTCCTTGCCGTTTCCAACATCCAGTTTATCTCCGGTCTTTACCACGTGAAAGTCCCAGTCCTGATGATACTGTCCCTTAAGTGACTTGACGGCATTTGCCGTGCAGTAGATCGGTTTGTCCGGGATCAGCTTCATAAGTGCGGGAAGCGATCCGCTGTGGTCGACCTCACCGTGGTTGATAATGATATAGTCGATCTTGTTGAGGTCGATCTCCTTTTTCAGGTTTTCTACAAACTCATCTGCAAAGGGCATCCAAACGGTATCAATCAGGACCGTCTTCTCCTCCTCTATAAGATATGAGTTGTAAGTCGATCCCTTGTGCGTCGAGTAATCGTCCCCATGGAACTTAAGTAATTCCCAATCGACCTTCCCTACCCATGAAACGTTGTTTTTTATCAATTTCTTCAACCGCTCTCACACCTTTCCGGAAGTTATAAAAATCCATCATACAGGGTATACCGACACCCTTCACATTAAAAAATATCAAATCATCAGAGGGGGCGCATCCGTACAAACCGCATATGGATCAAATATTGTTTAGTCCACTTTATAGTTTTCTGATTTTTTGATCTGGATAGTTTTATCCGAAGGTCTTGTCTTTCTGACTTATCACCCTTTCTTTCTGCAGGACCGCTTTGACTAAAAGCCGGGATATATTTCTCCTTTGATTTTGTCGTAATTAAGGAGTTTTAAATACCTTAATTATTCAGATAAGCATTTTACTTTACAATAATAGCATATAAATACTGCAATAAAACTATAAAAAGACTTCCTTAATATTTTTAACAATCTTTTTTATCAAGATGCCGCTTATTTTAACTGCCAAAGATCCAAATATCTGAAATGCAACTCATCCACACCTGTGTAAAGGATTTCGGCCCACAAAAGAAGAACGTTACCAATAAATTGCCCTTCCTGAAGGGCTGGCAAATAACGAGACAGGCCCCCGAGTAATCTCGGGGGCCTGTAAACCGTGGTATCACCAATTTTATGGCGGGCTCGGCCGGAGTCGAACCGGCGACCTACGGCTTAGGAGGCCGTCG
>JALOBM010000026.1 GCA_023228285.1 Candidatus Cloacimonadota bacterium
TGGATTAACCATCGTTCTGTATGACAATAACTTATCCATCGTTCTCCTCTGTACTATCTTCAACGGACTTGCCTGTATACTTAAAAGGGTGACTCTCCATGTCAACTAAAATGTCAACTAAAATTCAGGAAACATCAATCTTCCTCTCTTCACAGCGTTAATCATATCTTAATTATGTCTTAATCAAGCCTTAATTATTAACGCTTGATTAAGGGGGGATAAATAAGTAATTGACAGCCACAAGGGGGCAAGCAAAATGGGGAAAAAACAGGAGGATAGCAATGAAAGCACATGTAAAAGCAGGTATTAATGGCTTTTCCGGGAAACTGGAAGGAGCTATATACTACTATCACCCAGGTCTGAAACGCACCCTGATGCGGCGCGTCCCCAAGATGCCGATTCAACCCCAAAACAATGATTATCGGGATATCTCCCGACAAATCAAGGCGATCAATCCCAGCGAAGGCTATCGTCACGATTTTCGTATGTATTTTATAGAATTGAGAGAGCGCGATGAAACTGTTCGCTTACCTTCCTGGTACAGCCTGTACATCAAGATGATGTGGGCAATGCAGGCAAAATATCCGGAACAGGTGAATCTCAAGACCATCACCAGAGAACAGATTGTGGAGCTGCAACTTCCTTGCCGCTCTGTGAAAACAGCGGTTGAAGAGGAACTCCTGCCAGAAATTCCGGGATACCAGTATCTGAATAAAGAAATATAGATTACAGGCGGTCTAGGGATCGCATGAGTTCGATGTTGCACGGCGATTCAGCAATCACTACTACGACAAGTATTATAAGCATGCTGAATGTGCGACAGGAGCAAATATGCCAAACAAGAACAATCTGGACAAAGCAATCCGTTATATAGAAGCGGGGCTGAGGACATAGATGAATTTACACAGAGTATCTGGAACGCATGAATATGGGAGGGTATTGAAATGCTTTACGAGATAAACGGACAAAAAGTTACTTTACGGGACCTGACCGAAGCTGACTTGAACGATTATCGAAAATGGTTTAAGAAAGGGCTCGAATGGACCAAATGGGATGCACCTTGGGAAGAAATGAGTGATACATTTGCTCAGAGCTTTATCCAGAGGCTATCTAACAGACTATCAAAAGGTCCCCAAGAGATAAAAACCCGCCTTGAAATTGAAGTAGATGGCACACATATTGGCTGGGTATCTTCTTATTACATTGAGAGTAAGCCGGGCTTTCTGGCAGTAGGCATTTCCATCCCGGAGGAGGATTTTTGGGGCAGGGGAATAGGCCGTGAGGCATTGCAAAAGTGGATTGGATACATGTTTAAAAACCATGAATTGGATTACATTTACTGTGAAACATGGTCTGGTAATGAAAGGATGGTGCATTTGGCCATTAGTATCGGTTTTGAAATTATCGAAAATGATAAGGTGTTGGAATTTAACGGCAGGCAGTATCACAAGCTCAAATTCAGGATTGGCAGATGATCTGATAATGGATTGTGCTACAAGAGAAAGTGTATCCAGTAATGGACGATAATTTGTTTCTGAACTACAGTTGTATCTAATTAAATCATTGTTGTCCGGAGATGCTCTGTATCCTGCTATGAACCGCAGATAACTCCTAGGATTCATAGAATGGGTGTTTCACGTATTGAGGTTTCTATTAATGATAAATGCCAGGTAAGATTATCAAAAATAATATAATGCGGACTGTAGAAATGCAGAGAAAATGTTGACATAAAATCTAGTAGGATAATCTTGGTTCATAGGCTCTAAATATAATAAACTGAAGAAAAGGTTTAGCAGATGTTTCAGAGACTTTGAGGTGCAAAGAATTGGAATTTACACCAAATATGGGGACTCGAGACAGGTTTATGTATGAAGATTTCCTCATTGGACTCGGTGATGGCGTAATCATGAGGTCGTATGATATGGGGCTCAATTGGGAAGAATGGTTGGACATTCGCTGTCCCTGGTCGTACGCATCTATTCAGGAAAGGAGCAAAAAATGTCAAATCTTTTTTCTTGACTGATCCTGCTGCGCCTGATACAGCAAATATTATCAAAGCGCGATAGGAACAAATATGCCAAACAAGAACAATCTGGACAAAGCAATCCGTTATATAGAAGCGGGGCTGAGGACAAAGCTGATTTTGGAAGACATCGCCGAAAAAGCCAATATGTCTGCCTGGCACTTTCACCGAGTATTTCTGGCTTCCACGGGAATCACGGTGGGGGAGTACATCCGTAAACGCAGGATGAGTGAAGCGGCCAAAGAATTAGTCTTTACCGCAAAGCCTATCAAACAGCTTGCCGGCGAGTATCAGTATGAATCTCAGGAAGCGTTTACCAGGTCGTTCACTGTAGTATATGGCGTCACGCCCGGGAAGTTAAGACGCCAGGTAGGTCCTTTACAATATTTTAACTCTATATCACCGCTTACTAAAGGAGTAAAAATGCTAAAAGCAAAGATCAAACACATGGATGCCTTCAGAGTAGTGGGAATTACGTGTGAGAACACCATGAAGAATAATAATATACCTGCTTTATGGAATGACTTTAACCAGCAAATATGCAGCAAGGTTCCGGATGCGCTACATCCCGGAAGAGTCTTGGGTATCTGTTATTATCTGGATCACATCGAGATGAACGAGGATACTCCCTTCACGTATCTGGCCGGAGTGGAATATCCTCCGGAGAAGGACTGTCCCATAGGATTGGTTTATAGGGATGTTCCCGCAGCAGACTACGCTGTGTTCGAGCATCATGGTTCTTTGGACACATTATCCGAGACCTATGATTTCATCTATAATAACTGGTTGCCAGAGAGTGGTTATGAACGTAAAAAAGCGGATGATTTCGAGCTGTACGATCAACGCTTTCAGTTTGGTGATTCCCAGTCTGTAATGGAGATTTGGGTACCAGTAGAAAAGCACTGACCATAAGATCAATAAACAAGCCGGCTTGGGAGAGCATAGCGACACTTTCCCAGCCGTTTTTTCGTTTGCGGGGTTCCATGGATTACTGTAGTGAAGATATCCATCAGTGTCACATCACAAAATCAGAAGACAGTATCATGATGAATTAGCGGATGCAAGATACAAGATGCATATCCAAAAGATGCAGATAAGAGTTGACAGCTTGGGCATTTCGAAAAGACTTGTGTAATATGGGAAAAAATCTGGCGGAGATGAGATGAGCCTTGTAAATGAATATCTTAGGCGTTTAGTGGACTATAGCACGCAGGAGCGGATCCTCAACAAGGGGGAGAAGCTTTTACTGGCTGTATCGGCCGGTGCGGATTCCACAGCGATGCTGTACCTGTTTTCGCGCTTACGCCACAGCGAAAACTTCTCCTTGCTTGCGGTGCACATCAACCACCAACTGCGAGGGGAGGAAAGCGATCAGGATGAGCAACAGATCAAGCGCATTTGCATGCAATTGAATGTCCCGATTATAATCCGGCGCATAGAGCTGGAAGGAGAACGGGACTTGGAGAACCGCGCCAGACAAGCCAGGTTTGAGACCTTTCAGATGATTCTCCAAAGCTATGGTTTTCATAAAATACTGCTTGCTCATCACAAATCGGATCTGGCAGAGACAGTGTTATTAAATCTTTTCCGGGGTTCCGGGCTTAGCGGGATGGCGGGAATCAAGCCTATTCAGGGTGTGATCGCGCACCCTATGCTGGCCTTTGGTCCCGAGGAGCTAAAGGCTCTCTTAAGGGAAAACCATATCGCCTGGCGGGAAGATGCATCGAACGAGGATCCGCGTTTTACCCGAAATCGGATTCGGAATACCTTGATGCCCCATCTGGCAGAGAATTATAATCCGCAGATCAGAGACAAGCTTGCCGAAGAAGCTACGATATTGCGGCAAGCCGAACAGTATATCTTGGAACGAGCCTTGAGACGGTACAAGAAGATCTGTTTGGACAATAGCCACGGCAGGGTGATCATAAGTATTCCCGACCTGCTAAAAGCTCCGCAAATTGAGTGTTTTTACCTGTTGCGCGAGGCATACAGCATGGTAAGCGGGACAACTCAGGATTTCTTCCAGAGCAATCTGCGCGAGATTGAGGGGCTCCTTGATGCTATGGGCAGCAAATACATAAGCCTGCCGCATCAGGTGTATGCCATCAAGCGTTATCAAGAGCTCCTTATCAGCAGTTTTGAAGAGGATGTGAAAGCTCCGCCCACGCAGGAACTTATGATCGAAAGTGATCGCTCCCGGGCAGTTCACATGGATCATCGTTTCAGCTTCAGATACCTCAAGGTATTGCCAGCCGACGATGAAGAAGTGATGGGAACCAGGGTGATCCTGGATGCGGGGAAGATTGTAGGCAAGATCCGGATTCGCAGCCGCCGGGAAGGGGATCGTTTTATTCCCTTTGGAATGAATGGTTTCAAGAAGCTGAAAGACTTTTTTATTGACGAAAAAGTAGCTAAATACGATAGGGATATGATACCCATTCTTGAGGATGACGAAAAAATCTTGTGGATTTGTCCGTATCGCCTAGACAATCGGGTACGATACGATGCAAATAGCAGTCGTTATTTGTGCATCGATGCAGAAAACTTAATCAATAAATCTAACCGGGCAGCGAGCCGGAAGAAGAGAGGAATCAATGAATCTGATGAATTGTGATATATCGGCAGTGCTTTTTGATGAGCGGCGTATTCAAAAGCGCATCAGAGAGATAGGGCAGCAAATCAATAGTGATTATGAATGCAAGGTTCCGGTCATAATCGGAGTGTTGAAGGGCGCTTTTATCTTTATGAGCGATTTAGTGCGCGCAGTTAGCATTCCCATCGAGATCGACTTTTTGGCCATCTCCAGTTATGGTGCGGGAACCAGTAGCAGCGGAATTGTAAAGATTCGTAAAGACATCGATCTGGATATTGCCGGTAGAGATGTGATCATCGTGGAAGACATCGTGGATAGCGGCCTCTCATTACAGTATATCAAGGATTATATCTGGAAGCATAAACCCTCGAGCTTGCGGACCTGTGTTTTATTGGATAAGCCTGAGGCTCACAAGATTGAGACTATATTTGAATATGTGGGTTTTGAAGTAGGTAACGAGTTTGTGGTGGGCTATGGCCTGGATTATGCCGAACGGTACCGCAATCTGCCCTATATTGGGATACTAAAGGAAGAGTGTTACACATGAAATATACTTGTATCGCAGCTATCATGACAGGCATAGGCAGTCTGTATGCGCAAAAAGCAGATAGCCTGAATCCCGCTCTGGGCGAGATTCCCGCAGTTATGGATGGCTTTACCAGCATGCTGAGATGGTTTGTCTATGGCATTATCCTGATCTCTGTGATCGGATTGTTCAGAATGCTCCAGGCCAAGCGTCGGTTGAACTCCAAAGATCAACCGGAAACTCCCAAAGTAGATGCACAGGGACAGCCGATCGCACCAGCGAAAAAATCGAAATTCTGGACTCCATTCATAGTAATCATCATCATGCTGGCAATCAGTTTATGGCTTACTTATGGCGGTTCGCGTGAGACAGTAACCAAGGAAAGCTTCAGCAACTTTATGGCCCGGGTGAATAATGATACCATTGAAGAAGTACAGTTTACAGACCGGGATATCGTATATACCGACGTGTCAAAACGGAAATTCCACACTACCATCCCCTTTGATGATGCGCGTCTGGTGGACAGTCTTCTGGTTCGGGGCATCAAAGTATTCACGGTCAAACCAGCGGGATGGACCAGTCTGCTGGTGTCGCTCTTGCCGTTCATAATACTGATAGCCTTCTATTTCTTGATTATGAAAAGGATGACCAATCAGAATTCGAAAGCATTCAGTTTTGGCAAAAGCAAGGCACGCCTGCATGAGGTAAGCAAATCCAAGATTTCCTTCAAGGATGTAGCCGGTGTGGATGAGGCCAAAGAAGAGCTGCAAGAGATAGTGGATTTTTTGAAAGATCCCAATCGTTTCCGAAGATTGGGTGGAAGGATTCCCCGGGGAGTGTTGCTCATAGGGCGTCCTGGAACCGGTAAGACCCTATTGGCAAAAGCCGTATCCGGAGAAGCGGGAGTACCGTTTTTCAGCATATCAGGTTCGGATTTTGTGGAGATGTTTGTAGGAGTAGGGGCTGCGAGGGTGCGCGACCTCTTTGAAACCGCTAAAAAGAATTCTCCCTGTATCACCTTTATCGACGAGATCGACGCGGTGGGCAGGCATCGGGGAACCGGATTGGGTGGTGGCCACGATGAGCGGGAGCAAACCCTGAATCAGCTATTGGTGGAAATGGATGGATTTGAACCCAATGAGGCAGTGATCATTATAGCCGCAACGAACCGTCCCGACATTCTGGATCCCGCACTGCTGCGTCCCGGCAGATTTGACCGTCAAGTAACGGTTGATCTCCCGGACATCAAAGGCAGGACAGAGATTTTGAAGGTGCATTCAGATAAGGTTCCTCTGGGAGACGATGTTCATCTGGAAATCATTGCCCGCGGAACTCCGGGATTTAGCGGAGCGGATCTGGCAAATCTGGTGAATGAAGCGGCGCTGATAGCTGCCAGTAAGAACAAAGCCAGCATTCAGATGACAGATTTTGAAGAAGCTAAGGACAAGCTTACTCTGGGCAAAGAAAAGAAAAGCAGAGTGATTCCCGAAGAGGATAAACGCCTTACTGCTTATCACGAAATTGGCCATGTGATCACTAGCATTTTTCAGGATAAGGTGGAACCGGTGCACAAGGTGAGCATCATCCCGCGTGGATTCACCGGAGGCGCTACTCACTATCTGCAAAGCGATAAAACGGGGTATTCCCGCAATTATCTGAAGCAATTCATGGTATCACTATTGGGCGGCAGAGCCGCGGAAGAAGTGGTATTTGGTGAATTGACTACAGGAGCGGGAAATGATCTGGAGCGCGCTACAGATATATCCAAGAAAATGGTATGTTCATGGGGTATGAGTGATGTAGTGGGACCCATGACCATCGGCAAAGAGCACAATGAGGTTTTTCTGGGCAAAGAGATTGGTTCCCGGGATGTGTACAGCGACGAAACCTCCCGCATGGTGGACAGCGAGATCCGGAAATTCATCACTGAAGCGCATGAGACAGCCAAAGAGATCTTGCTGAAGCACCGTGATCTTCTGGATAAAATGGCTATTGAACTACAGGAAAAAGAGACTTTGGGCACAGAGGAAATCTTCAGCCTGATCCTGGACAATCTGGAGAGCGATGCTAAAGCCTTGGTGGAAGCCAAATTTGAGCGCGCTAAAGAGATGCGCTTCGAGCATTCTGTAGATAACAAGGAAGATACAGAGCTCACAGAAGCAGAGAGTGCAGAAAAGGAAACAAAAGACAACAATGAATAACATGTATGGTACTACAATAATCGGAATACACAGAAAGGGTAAAACCGCATTATGCGGAGATGGTCAGGTAAGCTTGGGAGATACAGTGGTAAAAGCCAAAGCATTGAAAATCCGCCGCATCTTTGAAGACAAGGTAATCACTGGCTTTGCCGGCGCTACAGCCGATGCTTTTACACTACTGGAGAAATTTGAAGAAAAGCTGAAAGTGAATAAAGGAAATCTGAAGAAAGCAGCGGTTGACTTGGCCAAAGAATGGAGACAGGATAAATATCTGCGCAGATTGGAAGCAATGCTGATTGCGGGAGACAAATCCGGCATCCTGATGATAAGCGGAGTGGGAGATGTGATGGAACCGGATGACGGACTAATCGCCATCGGTAGCGGGGGTAACTATGCTCTTGCAGCAGCCAGGGCTTTGATGCGCAATACCAAGCTTTCGGAAGAGACCATCGTAATGGAAGCCATGAAAATTGCCTCCGAGATCTGCGTTTATACAAATGATCAGTTCACTCTGGAGGTTTTGTAGTGGTAGATATTAACGAATTGACTCCTTCGCGGATTGTGGAGGAGCTGGATAAGTACATCATCAGCCAATCTGCAGCCAAGCGCAGTGTGGCAATTGCCCTTCGTAACCGCTGGCGCCGTCAGCGTGTGCAGGGGGATTTAAGGCGCGAGATAATGCCAAACAACATCATCATGATCGGGCCTACTGGAGTGGGGAAGACCGAGATCGCCCGCCGTATTGCCAGATTGGTGGATGCACCGTTTATCAAGGTGGAAGCATCAAAGTTCACTGAGGTGGGCTATGTGGGGCGTGATGTGGAATCCATGATCAGGGAATTGATGAATTACGCGGTTACTCAGACCCGTGCCCGGATGGTGGCAGAGGTGCGTGACGATGCTACGAAGCTGGCTATTGAGAAGGTTTTGGACGTTCTCTTGCCGCTCAAGCGCAGAAAAGGGGATAGTGAGGATCCGGATTTCGTAGAACGGCAGAAACGCAGTAGGGACAAAATGAGAACAAAGCTGCTATCCGGAAAGCTGGATGACAAAGAGATTGAGATCGAATTCAGCGAGGATAACCTACCCAATTTTGAGATTATGAGCAATTTCGGTTTGGAAACTCTGGATTTGGATTTTAGCGATATGCTCTCAAACATTTTGCCCAGTAGAGGAGGAAAGAAGCATAAGACTACGGTCTCGAACGCTTTGAAGACCTTTACAGAACAGGAAGTGGCACATTTGGTGCCCAAAGACAAGGTTGCGGAATGCGCCAAGAAGGCAGTGGAAGAAAACGGCATCGTCTTCATCGATGAGATCGACAAAATCGCCAATACTGATAAACACGGCGGCATAGATGTTAGCCGCAGCGGAGTACAGCGGGACTTGTTGCCCATCGTGGAGGGAAGCAGTGTGCCCACAAAATACGGGCCAATAGATACCTCCCACATCCTGTTCATCGCAGCGGGTGCTTTTTCTCAAGCGAAACCCAGTGACTTGATTCCAGAGCTTCAGGGTCGCTTTCCCATCAGAGTGGAATTGAGCAGCCTTACGGAACAGGATTTTGTGTGCATTCTGGAAGAACCTGAGAATGCTTTGACCAAGCAATATCGAGAGCTTTTTGCCACCGAAGGCGTGGAACTGAGCTTTAGCAGTAATGCTATCAAAACTATTGCGCATTATGCGGCAGCGGCTAATGAGAAGATGGAAGACATCGGAGCGCGTCGCCTGCATACTATTTTGAATACTTTATTAGACGATTTTCTCTTTCAAATGCCGGATCCCAAGCTAAAGAAGGTAAACATCAGCCAAAAGATGGTGAATGCCAGATTGAGTCCGGTGATAGAGAGCGAGGATCTCTCCCGTTTCATCCTCTGATGTTTAGCTTCATAAAACGAACCTTTATCTCCTTGAGTATCCGCAATTACCGGATCTTTTTCAGTGGTCAGGTAGTGTCACTGATCGGTACCTGGATCCAGCGAACCACCATGGGATGGTTTGTGTATCGCCTCACCAATTCTGCCTTGCTTTTGGGAGTAGTGACCTTCCTTTCCATGATCCCATCGGTGTTTATCTCTCCTTTTGTGGGGGCCTGGGTAGATCGTCTGAACAGACATAAGATGGTGATTGGTACTCAAATAGCCTTTTGTGTACAAAGCAGCTTGCTGGCAATTCTGGTTCTCACTGGTGTAATCAACGAATATGTGCAGTATCCCATACTACTCCTTGCCTTGTTTCAGGGCATGATCGAAGCGGTTGATTCACCCATGCGGCAAAACCTGCTAATAGATCTGGTGGGGGACAAAAAGCTTTTGCCCAATGCGATCGCTACTAACAGCGCTATGTTCAACGGAGCTCGCCTGATCGGCCCGGCAGTGGGTGGTTTGCTGATAGTGCTCTTTAGCGAAGGAGTATGTTTTGCCATCAATGCTGCCAGCTATATACCCGTGATAGTATCCTTGTTTTTTATACACATTGAGTATCCCAAGCTAAAACCCAGAACAGAATCCACTTTAAGAAAGATTGCCGAGGGCTGGAAGTATGCATATCAGAGTTTTCCTATACGCTATCTGATCATGAACCTGGCGATCTACACGCTGTTTGGTTTTAGTTATTCCACATTACTACCGGTATTTGCCAGGGACATCCTGCATGGAAATAGCGGAACTCAGGGCTTGTTGATGTCCACTGCCGGCATTGGGGCACTAACCGGTGCTTTTGTCCTGGCATCAAGGAGCAACATCAAAGGTATGCAAATGCGCTTGATTGTAGTCGGCTTGGTGGCAAGCTCTGCGCTCATCCTGTTTTCACACAGCACATTTCTGTATCTCAGCATGCTGATGATGCTGTTTATCGGTTTTGGCATGATGAACATCACCGCAACCACAAATACCCTGCTGCAGACAATGGTTTCGGATGAGATGAGAGGCAGAGTGTTAAGCACTTATACCATGACTTTTCAAAGCATGTCCCCCTTTGGCGGTTTATTGGTGGGATGGCTAACTAGCAAATACGGTCCCCAGACATCCATGCTGTTATGTGCTCTGGTATGCTTTATCTGGAGTCTGAATAGTCTGCGCAATCTTCCCCGCTTCAGCAAGGATATGCTGAAGATGCTGGTGGCAAATTCCAATTCCTCGGTATATCGGACTCCCAGATTGAGGCTGAACAAATGAAAAAGATCTTCTGGCATCTGGGAGGTAAAGAACCTGATTATCGCGGTCTGATGAAGCAGCAGCAGGATTTGGAGCTGGAAGGCAACATCATCCCTGTGCATAGGTTGGTGATATGTGAGCAGACTCACTCCAACCTCGTGCATATCTGTAGGGAAGAAGATAGCGGGGCAGGCTTGGGCAACCATCCCCAGATCCCGGTAGCAGATGCTTTGGTAACGAATATTCCGGGACAATACTTGCTCATCCGGACTGCGGACTGTTTCCCCATATTGCTGTATGACGAGCAACAACAGGTGGTTGCCGCCGTCCACAGTGGTCGTGAAGGCAGCAGACAAAACATTGTGGGGGAAACTGTTAATATCATGACAGAGCACTTTTCCTGTGATCCTGCCAATATCGTGGCTCATGTAGGAGCCGGTATCTGCGACGAGCATTATGAGGTAAGTGAAGCCTTGTGGCATCACTTCAACCACAGCCTGAGCCGGATGCAACTAATACCTGATACAAAGCATGTTCGCCATTTGAACCTGCGTGCTGCCATCTTTCAGCAGTTACTGAGGGCAGGCCTGAGATACATCAACATCGAAAACCATCATGATTGTACATTTGAGAACCTCGCTTATTTCTCCTACCGTAGAGATAAGGGAAACAACCGCCAAATCAACATAATCGGGATCTGCAATGAATAAGATACTAACCGGTAAAAGCGGAAACGTAATCCTGGAACTAAGGCAAGACAGCTCTTCTGCTTGGCTAACGATCAAGCGCAGTGGCCGTCTGGTAGATGAAAAGGAAATCTTGGACCTCATCGATGAAGCCGGCATCAAATCCGGTTTTGAAGAAGCTATGCAACTAATCCGGGAACACGGTATCGAAAAAGAATATGATAAACCTTTCCCTGTTGCCATATGTATGAAAGGCCCCGGCAAAGAAGCCGCACTGAACTATCACTTCGATCCGGAAGCAATCCCAAGAGATCTGAAGTCTTTGAATTTCAAAGAACTGGGACGCATTACTTATGTGAAAGAAGGAGATGTGGTAGCCAGTTTTTCAGACAACCTTTTTGAGCGGGATGGCAGCATTTATGATATCTTTGGCGAGCTGATCACGCCGCCGGTGGTAGATGAAGACTCAGCCATGCAGCAGGCAGGTGATTGGGTACGCTATGAAGCCCGGGATTTTGTAGCTGAGACTACCGGTTACCCATATCTGGACACTGAAGGCAAGATCTGTATATTAACGGAGTTGAAGCTAAATGCAGAGGATATTCCTACCGATGTCTTTATCCGCAGTCCGCTGAAGCTGGAGATTGAAGGGGATCTGAACAATGTGCAGATTGCTGGGGCGAAGTCTATTACCGTGCATGGCAACCTGGAAGATTGCAGTATCTATACCGAAGGCGATCTGATTGTAAGGGGTGACATCATATCCTGTAACAATCCGGGTATTCAAGTACTTGGATCACTGAAAGTAAGCGGCATCAGGCAATCGCGGGTACATGTGAAAGAGAGTATAGATTTTGATGAGTATATAGAACACTCTACAGTAGCTTGTGATGGCGACATCACAGGCTCGTATGAGGAAAGCCGGATCAGTGGAGGACTCACCCAATCCGGAGCTAGCATCTCCATCGGAACAGCCGGCTCCTATGAGGGTGAGGAAACCGAGATAGAAATAGCCATTAGTCCTTTCTACAGGGCTTTACTGATGCAGATGACAAAAGAAGCGGTTCGCTTGCGTGAGGAAGGTGATGACAGAGCGTTGGACGAGCTGCATGAACGCATCCGCCGTTGTGAAAATGAACTGGACAAGCAGCTAAACTTGTTTCTAAAGCGTCCCGCTGATCAAAAGAAGAGCCTGCGTGTGGAAGGATATGTCCATGCCAAGACGCTGTTTCGGGTACTCAAGCATTCCTACCAGATCAAATCCCGTCAGACCGGGATCAGCCTTGTAGAAAAAGAATAGATGGAGATTATTATGAGATTCAGAGTGTATCTGGTGCTGCTGGCTGTAGTGTGGGTTTGTGTCCCGCTGTTTGCGCAGGAGCCTGGTTTTACAAAAGACCCTGCCATCTCCCCTGATGGAACCGAGGTATGCTTCGTATATGATAACGATCTATGGAAAGTTCCCTTTAAAGGCGGAGTAGCCAGCCGCTTAACCGATACATCAGCTTCTGAATGGGGGCCTGTATGGTCTCCGGACGGGCAATGGATAGCTTTCAAAAGCAACCGTGAGGGCAGAACCTATTCTTACATTATGCCTGCTGGTGGAGGTGATGCCCGTGTAATTATCCGCGAAACCTACTCTGTAGTGGATTGGTTCAATGATGGAGAACACCTCCTGGCTATCGGTTACGGATTTGAACACGGTAGCTCCTTTTACAAATTGCCCATAAACGGAGAACGGCCGGTTCTTCTGGGTGAGATTGGGGATTATTGGGCAAGCTTGTCTCCAGATAATAGCAAGATCATTTTCAGCCGTTACGGAGATGCACACAGAGAATCTTACCGGGGATCCCTAAATGGAGACCTGCATCTCTACGACATAGAAAGCAAGAGTTATAGCCGTCTTACAAGTACAGAGATTACTGAGCGCTATCCCGTGTTTTCGCATTTTTCCAATTCTGTGTTTTACGCTATGTCCGATGGAGACAACTACCAGCTGGTGAGAGTGGATGACATGGATTTTGAGCGAATTTTTGCCTCCAGTGATCTGCCCCGCTTCAGCGTACGTGACATCAGTATAGCCCGAAACAACGACCGTATTGTATTTGAACATTTCAATGAAATCTATAAGTACGATCCCACCAAAATCTCCAAAGACAGAGTGGAAAAGCTGGAGATAAACCTTGCTGTGGATAAATGGGAAGATTCAATCCAGGAACACAGCATGAAGGATGAGATCAGCGACTATTCAGTATCTCCCGGAGGGAACTTAATATCCTTCAATTATAAATACGACAACTTTGTGGTACCGGCTAAAGGCGGAGAACCCAAGGCCATCACCCGCGATCACTCCGGATGGGCACAAACTGAGTTTCTGGACGATAGAAACCTGATCCTCTTCAAGCTGCATAAGGGCAGAACCAGCCTCTTTCGGGGCAAGATTGATCATGAAATCAGCCTGGAACCGGTGCAGTGGTTTGGTGCAGACAGCCTCAGCGTGAGAGATATCAACCGCGACGAATTTGGCCGTTGGCAGATACGCTATATGGATCATAGAAACTCCGGCAGAGTGGCTTTGGCAGATAGTCTGTTTCAAACCATCAAAGCAATGGACATCCCTGAACTGGTAATTTCGAATGTGAGTATAAACCAGAGTGGAAGCCATGCCGCGTATGTAACCATAGACGACAAGCATTTCATACGCGGGCTGTATATATACGACTTTGCTGCAGATAGCCATCGCAAAGTGCTTTCGGATCAATACAACATTTCCAATATCCATTGGATGAAAGACCAGCGCTCTCTCATTTTTACACGAAATCGCAATCTATACCGATTGGATCTGCTACCCAGAGATGAATTTGAGTTTGATGTGGATCCCTGGGATGAGATTCTGAATCCAAAGCCCGCAGCAGACACCAGCAGCGTGAAAGACGAAACTGAGGACAAGGAAACAGAGGACTACAGTGTGGATGAAGACGGTTTGTATGTGATGGAGATCAAAGTTCATCCGGAGGTTACGCATCCGGTGGAGATAGAGTGGGAGGGTATTGATAAACGCCTCCATCTTCTTTATGAAGGACAGTCGTCAAACCTGTATCCCATCAAGGTTATCAGCGATTCAACCTTTCTCTTTGTGGAGCAATCCTGGTTCGGTAATAATAAAGCCGGTTTGTACAAAGGTGATATCTACGGGAAAAACAAGAAGGAAGAAGCTGTATTCACTGCTGAAAGCGATAACTTCAAGCTCTATGGCGATAATCTTTATTATCTGGAGAAAGGCGCTTTGCGATCCTACTCTCTGAGTGATAAGAAGCGCAAGGAAATACCTGTAGCACTGGATTATTCTTACGACGAAAAGAAGATGAATCAAAAGGTATTTGAACAGGTATGGGGCAGTTTTGCTGAAAACTTCTATGATCCGGATATGCATGGATTGAACTGGAATGAACTCTATGAAGAATACCTTCCTTATACTGATAAAGCTATGGATATCTCCGAGATTGCTGCCGTGATAGACGAAATGGTGGGCGATCTCAACGCCTCTCACACAGGTTTTGATCCCCGTGAAGATGAAGAAAGCACTTATAAACCCATTGCGTATCTGGGAATGGAGCTGGATTATTCGGAAACCCTTCCAGAAGGCATCCGTATCAGCAAAGTGTATCCCAATACACGCATATCAGCGTTCTACAAAGTAATAGAAGGTGATCTGTTGACGCATTTGGATGGCGTTAAGATCAAATCCACTACTCCTATAGACTCCATTCTGGTAGGCAAAGTGGGCAAGACCATCCACTTTACCATTCTCGGCAAGGACAGGGAAATCTCCGGGGTGTTAAACGGATTGGATGGTAGAGCGGCACGTAAGCTGTACTATGACTACAAAACGATGCGCAGCCGTAAAATGGTAGAAACTGCCACGAACAGCAGAGTGGGGTATATCCACGTTCCTGCTATGGGTGAGGAAAATTATGAGGATTTCACCCGGGATTACTATCGTGACAATCACGATAAAGAGGCAATAATATTGGACTTCCGCGGCAACGTAGGAGGCAGAGTTCACGACAAAATAATATCCCTCCTTTCCAAGAAGCAATACGCATATTCCACTCGAAGATCATACGGAAACCTGCCCAGAGTAGAGCCAAGCAACGGCATTTATGTACCAAGCATCGTACTGGTGGACGAGCATAGTTTTTCCGATGGCGAGATCTTTCCCATCATCTATAAAGAACTAAAACTAGGTAAAGTAATAGGTTTCCCATCCAGCGGAGCTGTGATCGGTACATGGGAGATGCAGCTTTTGGATGGTTCCACAATGCGCATGCCTGGTACGGGATGGTATAAGGTGGACGGAACCAATATGGAGGGAACCGGAGCCATACCGGACATCATCGTGGAACATAGTTTGAACGATATCCGCGACCACAACGATAAACAGCTTCAACGAGCTATAGAAGAGATTTTGCAAGAACTGAACCAATGAATATAGATCAGATAATCATCCAAGCCCAGGAATTGGGCAGAAAGAACTGGCTGCATGCCATGCATGTGTTGCAGAGCGCAGTAGATGAACACCCTAATGAACCTCGTTTGCATACCTCCATGGCAGAGCTGTTTATCTTTCGTATGCAGTACAGCATGGCACTCAAACATTATCTGCGGGCATTATCAATAGAGCCGGATAACCTCCAGATAATTCAAGCCATTGGCGCTTGTTACATGGCTACCGGTGAATATCGCCTGGCCCTAGTTTACTACAAACGCATTCCCAATCCCAGTGAGGATATCCTCTATAATATCGGCTATGCTCAGGCTTTGATGGGAAAGAGCCGGGACTGCATCAATACTATGTTGAAACTTAGTAAACGCTTGCCAAACCATCCATATGTGTATTTTGTGATCATCGAACAATATATGGAACTGGGTGACACAGATGAAGCTCTACACTACATCCAGATTGCGCAGAAATATGCCGGTGAACACATCCAACTCTATCTGTTTGCGGGGCTAATCTACTCCCAAAAAGATATGTGGATGCTATCGTATTATAACTACCGGAAAGCCGCGGAAGCAGGTAAGATAAACAATCCAGAACACATGATGAGCTTTGCTGCGGCCGCTTTGAAGACTGGTTTGCCTCGGGAATCGATACGAATCTTAAGAGAAAGTGAACGAAAATGGCCCTACCTCAGTGAGATATACGCCAATCTGGCAAAGACATACATCTACTTGGGAGAGATAGCGGAAGCGGAAAAAGTGTTGGCGAGGGCAAAGAAGAATCTGGCTCACCTAAGCCCGGCTTTGCGGCTGATGCAGGAACGATTGAAGGAAACTTGAGTACTGTGATAGGTGCCTCTGATCCAATAGTATTGCATCGCAAATAGAGTAGAGTAAGTGCTGATCTGGATATAGTATCTACACCGGGTTTCCTTACTAATTCATAGAGCAGATAATAGATAAAGTAAACATGAGTCCCATGATGAGGACTCGTAGCATCTTTTTGATTATCTTCTTGATAGCCAACGTCGCTTCTCTGGTGGCCCAAAATGGGGCACCACTAGTAATTAGCGTGGACCAGTTGGTTGACTGAGCTATCCACCACCCAGTCCAACGATGACCCACCACCCCGACCACCCCCGACCCTGAGTTGACCTGCTACCCCAACCCGTTTTGGGGCAGCACTAACGTCAAATTCAATCAGGTCGACAACGGTCTAACGACGGTTGCAATCTACAACATCAAGGGCCAACTTATTCTGACCTTGATCAACGACCAAAAGCTGTCAACCGGCGAACATTCTTTCAACTGGGACGGCAAAACCAACTCCGGCCAAACAACGGCGGCTGGAATCTATTATTATAAAATGTCATCTGGTCGTTATTCTTCCACGAAGGAAATGATCCTGAAATAGAACTCAGTGTAACCAATCAAACGAATCACATTGTGTGCCAATCTGATTCTTCACCCCCTCGCTATTAAATACCACCTCTGCCGGGGCTAGATGTTGAATGTTCAGGCTTCGCCTTCGCGGGTTAGGACTCGCTGCACTCGCAGCAGTTCATTAGTTCATAGTTAGTTAGTGCTAGAGTGCTGCATTGCTACGGTTCTGCAGGTAGCGCTACAGCGAGCGCCTGTACCACAAAACCTATCATCCCTCTTCTGGATATCTATACTTGAACCTGATATTATCGGGTTATCATCGGGTGACGACTGCATAATAACGGCTTGATATCTACTTCAACACTATGTGATGTATGGAGGAAGAATAGCACGTAGATGACACAGATAGAATCGTGTATGTGCTGATCTGGATTTATGATCCGCGCCGTGTATTACTCACTAATTCATAGAGCAGATAGCCATTTAGCATATACAGCACTTTATCGAATTCTTTATCTCCCGGGATGATCACATCAGCGTTCTTTTTGCTGGGTTCGATAAAGGCTTCATGAGATGGTTTCACTGTCTGCAGATACTGATCCAAAACGTTTTCCACGTCACGGCCGCGCTCGATGATGTCGCGTCCCATTCTGCGTGCCAAGCGCAAGTCTGCATCGGTATCCACATAGATTTTGAGGTCGGACAGCTCCAGCAATTCTGTGTAATACAGGGCGAAGATACCTTCCAGAATGATTACATCCGCATCTGCAATGCAATAACTGCCTTCGCTACGGCTGTGGGTTATAAAGTCATAATCCGGAACATTTACCGCATTCCCTGCCAACATATCGTGGATATCTCTCAAAAGATAATCCTTGTCGATTGAGTCTGGATGGTCGAAATTCACAGTTGCACGTTGGCTAGGAGACAGATGGGCAAGGTTCTTGTAGTAATTGTCATGAGAAACAATCACAGTCTTCAAGTCTTTCAATCGCTGTCCGATCGCCTTGGCGATGGTGGTCTTTCCGGAGCAGGTCCCTCCGGCAATCAGGATCAGTCTTGCTGCTTGTTTCATTTTGCTTTAGTGTCCACGTTATTTTTTATCTGCAATTAGCAGAGAACCAAGAATCTGATACAGCTCTTCCACGTCAATTGGTTTGGCAATGTAGGCATCCATCCCGGCTGCCAGGAAACGTTCTCTATCGCCCACCAAGGCTGCGGCAGTGAAGGCAACTATCGGAGTATGCTTTTGCAGGGCAACTTCCAGATCCCGTATCTTTTGGGTGGCAGTGATACCGTCCATCACTGGCATTTGGATATCCATCAAAATGATGTCGTAGTCATTCTGCTTAGTAGCATTTAGCGCTTCCAAACCGTTTGGAACCACCTCAACCTGCAAGCCCCAGGTTTCCAATTGACGGCGGGTAACCATTTGGTTGATGGGTTCGTCTTCGGCCAGGAGGATTTTTCCGGTCAGGCTCTTATCGTGATACACTACTTCAGCACTGATTTCGGGTTCGGGCACATCGATTTCATTGTATTGCCTAAAGGGAAGGATAAAGAAGAAACAGCTCCCTTTATTGGGCTGGCTTTCCACCCAGATAAAGCCGTGCATCAGCTCCACCAAACGTTTTACGATGGCCAGACCCAGTCCGGTTCCTCCGTATTTTGAGGTGATACTGCTGTCTGCTTGAGTGTAGTTGTCAAAGATATCTTTTTGCTTTTCAGGATTGATGCCGATGCCTGTATCCAGCACCCGGAACAGGATGCGGACATCGCTTTCGGAGTATGTGTAAAGCTCGGCGCCAATCTCAATCTTTCCCTGATGAGTGAACTTGACTGCGTTTTGCATCAGGTTGATCAAGATCTGTTTCAGGCGCAACTGATCTCCTTTCATCACATCCGGGATCCTCTCGTCAATCTGGTGGTTCATCACCAAATGCTCACGTTTGTTTTGATGGGAAAACTGCTTGATGATATCATCTATGATGTAATGGAGGTTGAATTCACTTTCAATTAGCTCCATCTTGCCACTTTCGATCTTGGAAAAATCCAGGATATCGTTGATGATTTTCAGGAGATTGCGGCTGGAAGAATGCATGAGATTGTAAATCTCGCGCTGTTCCGGGCTGGCATCCATGTGTGTAAGCACCTGCAGAAACCCGGTGATACCGTTTAGCGGAGTACGGATTTCGTGGCTCATATTAGCCAGAAAATGACTCTTTGCGATGTTTGCTGCTTCGGCCTTTTCTTTGGCTTCCAGATATCTTGCTTCCAGTTTCTTTTGTTCGCTTACGTCGATCAAATAACCATATCTACAAGATTCCTCCTCTTCCGGAGAGGTTATTATTCTACATACATCCATCACCCAGCATAGTTCTCCGTTTTGACCCAGAACTCTGTAGTAGATTGCAGATTCCTTGCCTGGTTGCAGGTTCTGACAATGTTGTTTCACCTTTTCTTTGTCTTCAGAAAACACGATGTCCAGGAAAGAAGCATTTGTTGAGGTTAGTTCCTCAGCGCTAAAGCCCCAATTGCTTACGTTTTCGGAGATGAACAGCATCTTGGGAGGGCGAACTCTGCACTTGTACAAGACCACCGGGCCGCGGGAAAACTCTTCTTTCCATTGATTCAGTTCTTTTTCTTGCTGCTGTAAGTTTTTTTCCAGCATAGCTAGTTTTCCCAAGGTCTTTGTATTGTTTCGGACTGATTTGTGCCAAAACAATACAAGGACAAAGGCAAAAGCAAGTAAGATAACCATGAACACTGGGACAATAGTTTGTGCGCTATCAAGTTTCGGCTCCATTTGCTCGCTCACAAACCACTTGTTTTGGAGAGCTGCCAAAGTACCGTTCTGCCGCAGTATCTGCAAAGCCCGATCGATCTCCGAGATCAATTGCGGGTCTTTGGACGCGAAACAGTAATCGCGTTGATAGATACGATTGGGCAGGTTCCTAATACCCTTTATGTTCTCTTGACGAATGATGTACATCGTAATAGTATAGTTTAATAAAGATACGTCAAAATCGCCCTTACTTAGCAATTTCAACGCAATCTCCTGGTTGGGTACTTCATTGAGAGTACCGTGGAATCCGATCTTCTTTAAGTACTCGCCAGCAATATCGCCTTGTTGGATCACTACTGACTTATTCATAATGTCGCTTTCTCTGGATATATTGGAGTCCTTTCGATAAAAAAACGTACGCCATGTTTCAGCATGGGCAGAACTAAAATGATACTTCATAGCTCGTTCCACGCTGAAGGCCATGCCCTGTACGACATCGATCTCTGATGTGTCCAAACGTTCCATCGCCAAAGCCCATTTACTTAAGCGAAACACCGGCTCCTTACCCAATATTTTTGCTATCTCCTGGCTAAGCTCCACGTTATAGCCATCCGGATTGCCTTCATCGTTGATAAACTCATAAGGGCAATAATCAGAATCTCCGCCTATGATGATCTTTTCCTTTTCAGTAGCTTCCTGAGCCCACAATCCCATACAGATGAAGAGCAATAAACAGGCAATCAATTTACATTTCATCAGTTGTCCTCAGTTCCATTTCTGTATATAAGCCTTCATGTCGAATTTCCTCTGTAAGCCAGCAGAATTCATATAGCGGACCATACCGTATATGGGACGAGGGGCCCATGGCCGGTCATGTTTGCCAAAACACCAGGCTATTCCTGCCCAAGCATTGGGATCACGGCCATCCAATTCATACTTGTTGTTCAAATACGCCAGGATCTGATACGCCTCTTCCACCGAGGGGCACCATGCCAGCACTCGTTTCCCCCAATACATTCTCATATAATTGTGCATCTTTCCGGTCATCAGCAGCTCGCGTTGAGCTGCGTTCCAGTATATATCGGAGCTTTCTGCAAGCTCCAGCCGTTCCAGACTGTAGTCACCTTCCCGGGCATCGGCAAGGTGATCGTTCAGAGTTCTAATCGCCCAGTCCGGCAGGGCAGAGCTGTTTTTGTAATCTGGATTGTAGTGGCAGAAATTCATCGCTAATTCACGTCTGACAATCAACTCCTCTGCAAAAGCACCAATGCTTTGCGCCATGCCATCCAGTCCCGCTTTTCCGTTGATCAGCTCTGGAATGGATGCCATATCGACATCACAGGTTTCACAGATTTGGTGGATTATCTGTAGAGGGGAGATTTGGCCAAAATGCAGATAAGGGCTCATGTGGCTCTGGACATCTAAATTGGGATGGTTTCTTAAAGTGGAATAGTCCTTCAGTTTGTCTCTGATAAAGCTGTCCAGTGTTGCCAGTGCTTCGCTGTGTGAGGACTTTATGAGGTAAGCAGGACCGGTTTCTGCACTCAAGCTCAGAACCTTGCGAGCCCAAATGAGGAGTTCCGCCCGGTGCTCCAATCTACCGGAGTACTTACCTTGTGGAGCACATTCTATACCGGCTGGGATCAATGCGCCGGGATCTTCCGGATGCCAGGAGAGCCATGAGCCGAGCTGGGGCAGAAGCTTGCGTCGCAGAGTAGCTGCATTATACTCTTCTTTGGACGAGGCCAGATGCACTGGAACCACAGCTTCAGTATCCACTTCTACCAGGTCACAATGCAAAAGAGCAGGAGAACTGAACAGAATGTCGCGATAGGCTCTTTGCCAGGCAAGGTATCCGTGATCCAAGATCAATACCTTGGTATCCTTTGCTACTTTTTCTACGCATTCAGGCAGGTCTCCGGCAACGATGTGGAAGCCGATCTTTAGCTTCTTCAGCTCAATACCGGTCTGAGCAAGTCCTTCCAACATAAAGCGATAGTGAGCAGATTGGGCGTCGGGAATATCATGGCTGAGTACAAATACAACATGTAGGGGCAAGCGCAATTCGACTGCAGTATGAATAGCATAATCCAATGCAGGATTGAAAGATACTCTTTGAGCTTGTTGCATCCAATACAATACAAGTGTACCGGAAGCGCTTATGGCCTTCTTGTGGCGGATCAAATGCGAATATTCAGGTTTCATATATCACTTGATCGCTGTAAATTAGGCTGTAACATTGTATATTCAATCAGTACATTGCCTCCGGGATGTCGTGTGCAAGCGTTCATTGAATCGATATCTCCGGGGCAATTATGTGGAAACGTTAACATTTTGACCTCTATTTTAAGTTTAATGCTGCCTTCATCTTTGTCAAGAAGAAGGCTCCCATAATTTCGGCAGACAAGATAGGAGGTGTCTATTCTTTTCCACAACTAACCATAACCTGCTTCGTAACGAAATCAGATAAAATACTCCCTGATTTGCATAGGGCATCATGGATGAATCAATTTCTTAACGCCATCTCCGGAACTTGCTATATCTGCCTTGCAATAACAAGGATAAATGAACTGTGTCAAATAATCAACAACTCTAGTGGGACAAATTGAATGAAGCTCCCTGAAAATTATTGACAGTTATGTGGAATTGATTTTCTAAATAATCAAGGTTTAGACCTTACACAAATGCCCTCCAAGACGTGGGGAACTCCTCTCGGATGTTCCCTGCGATTTTTCTATTTATCAGTTCCCAGTTTATCCTTTCTGAAACGTAAGCGTTCTTCCTTGCTTAGCTTCTCAGTAGCATATTGAATGATCAACCGAGCCGCGCTATTCCGGTATTCATACAAAAAGTCCTCCACTTTCTGGGGATGGACTTTCCACAATTCCCGCAGGAACCATCCAGTGCCTTGATGAACCACACGCTCACAATCGGTCATCAACGGACGTACGAAATCCAGCAGTTTTTGTGGATCGGCTTCCTTTTTGATCTTGATAAAGGTAACCGGTGCCGCTCTTCGCGTCCAGCGGCTTTCAGCATCACGCCAGGGCAGGAAATCGTCTATCCCTACGATATCACGGGTCAAGAACGTAGGACATACAGTTGTACATAAGTGGTCACTATGACCCCAATTGCCCACGCCAAAGTCGAACCATTGTTTGATGCCTGCAAATGTGCCTTTATCGTATTCTTTGTAGCGCTTCTCCATTAGCAGGATTGCCAGACTGCCCATTTCGTATTTACCGTGTAGAAACATCAGCTTGCCTAGCTCAATTAGTTTATCCAAGCTCAAAGATGTGCATTGTTCCTGAACAAGACTGAATGCTGCTTGTACATCTTCAGACGAAGCACCCCAGGCATTGTAGCCTTCTTTAAAATAGCGGGAGTATTTGATTACATTTTGGGCATTAGCTCTGGCACTGAGATACTCTTCTACAAGTGCCATTATCTCCTTAAATAGCTGTGCGTCTTTGATATGCATCACTTTTCCTTAATACTTTCTATTGTCATACTCATCGTTTCCGATATTGGATAACTGGCAAGCAGAATTAACACAGCGATAAAGGGCGCCACAGTGAGCGCCCCTACAGCTAAGTGTTTTTATTCTACTTCGCCAGTATCATTTTGCGAACAGCTTTGTAGCCATCCGCCTCAAGCCGGCAGAAATACATGCCGCTGCTTACAAGTTTACCGCTGTCGTCTGTGCCATTCCAGATTTCCACGTGAGTTCCAGCAGGACTATTCACGTTCGAAAGCAGTGTCTTCACTTTCTGTCCCTTGAGGTTGTAGATGTATAGGGATACAGCTGCTGGAGATGGCAAAGAGTAGCTGATGTTGGTGCTGGGATTGAAGGGATTGGGGTAGTTTCCAATGATTCCTGGTACGGTTACGAGACTGGCATGAGGATCGTCAGTAGCCACGTACTGGCTGGATACCATTTGTCCCCAGATGCCGGCCCAGGTTTCTTCGCCATTCATGATCCCAGTTCTGCTATCAGCCCAGGTAATCAGGGCATCATTACCGATCACCGCCATTCTGGTGTATTCCTGCTGATAGCGTTCACCGCAAAGAAGGATTGGAGAATCCCCCGAAGGAATGCCATAAGGATCGATATGACGGATATATAGATCACGGTTCTGGATCAAGTATCCATCATTATCGCTATAAGCGCAGAGCATGGAGCCATTTGCAAATTTCTTCAGTACGGCATCATAGCAGTGATTGGGATTGGGAATCACTACTACTCCCTCTACTGGAGTAATCGGTTCCCCAGTTGCAGATACTCTATGCAGGTTAATGCAGTTATTCGCACCGGTAGCCAGATATGAAATCTCATCATCATATACTACAGAAGCTATTTGTTTGAAATCATTGGTATCTCCGAAAACCAGTCCACCGGCTCCCCACAAGCGCTGAGAAGCTGCATTTATCCGCTGGATTCTTTGAGAGTGCGTACTATACTTGAATAGCGATACAAACACTACCAGATCATCATCGATAATGCCAGCATCTTTCAGCTCCTCATCTCTATATGAGAGGCCTTCGAAAATATCCATGCCCATAGGATCCCAACCCGAAGCCGGATCGCCATTATCGTCTATGCGCAAGGTTTTGCATTGTGTGATATAATCTTCGTCAAGGCTTATTTGTTCCCAAATGATATAGTGTCCTGCCATGCCTACTATTTCGGTATACAGGTTCTCAGGAATAATCTTGATGAGCTTGCCGCTATCTCCCCATACTGGTTGATGATTGAGCAATTTCTGTCCCATGATGCCAGACGACGAATTCTCGTAAGGTTGGACCCACGTGATGTATATGGCATTGTCAACCGCACTCAAGCGCTCGGCGTTGCCTGGAAGCACCAGACCATTGGGGGAAAATCCCAGTTCTCCCATGGCATTAATTGTTTGCAAATATGTGACATACTCCAGACCGTCCGGAGTGTCGGTAGTGCTTCTATAGATAAACACCAGTTCATTGTTCTGGGTGGTTGTAGCTGCCTTGATATCTATGGTGCCCAATATATTGGTTGTGGCAGCTCTGCCAGCGGGCTCCAAAAGTGCTTGTCCGTTTTGATCCAGGAGCTGGAAGTTGATACTGGTATTGTCCCGATTATCCAGCCAAAGGCTAAGATAGCGATTCCCCAGGCTAAAGGTATCATATATTTGGCAGTTGTAATTCAGACATTGTTGCAGGGTATATCCCCCTTCAGAGTAACTGAGGGCACCATTCAAACTTACGCCCTGAATATTGAGCTTCTTATAACCGGATTCAACGGTTTCCCACAACATGATTCCTTTATTTTGATTGCCAATGCCCAGATAACTGGAAGATTGGTCTGTAATCAGCTTTCCACCTTGTTCAAAGATGGGGTATCCCGCACTATCCAGCAATTGCGTCTTAAAATAAGGATCCTCATAATTACCATGCCAAAACAGCCATAAGCTGCCATCTGCCAGTGGATTGAGTTTAGTGCTGCTTACATTGATGTTTTCCGCTGATACGGTAACTGGCTGGCTCCACACTGCACTTAGTGAAGGGCTGAACTGCTGGCTTTGGAACTGGATATCAGTATCTGTTTCATGAGCGGTCCAACAGACTGCCACTCCTGCATTGGGAGTATTGGTAATGCTTTTCAAAGTCCCGTAATCCAGGCTTCCGAGTTCGTAAGACAAGCTGGTATCCAGGAGCAGGTTGCCGTTAACATCCATTTTGTTCAGATACATTGTTTTGGATCCCGGATCGGGAGCTCGGTAAATCACATATTGGCCGTTCACCGGAGGTAGGATCTGGTAATCTATAAACTCCAGTGCATTGTGTGGCAGGATCGGCTCTTCTCCTATTTGAGTTCCGGAGGCAGAGAAGCGAAGCAGACGGGAATTCCAGATGGAATTGATCTGGTACGCTACATTTAGGATAAAACCGCCCTCTCCATCTGTAACTACCGAGTCCAGCCTGATTGAACTCTCGTCGTAATCTACAAGAGTCTTTCCCGATATCGGCCACAGACAATTGCCAAAGCTGTCCAGATGTTGACCTATAATTTCTTTATGATAGGGACGTTGATGAAATACATAGGCACCTCCTTGGTCGTCGGGGAGGATGAAGATATCTCCGTAAGTAATCGGGGTATTGCTAAACTGCGCTCCATTTCCCCAAAGTGCCTGGCTATTGGAGCTTACTTTCTGGATCCTTTGGCCCATTACGGTTTCGATATCAATATCAGCCCAGATCACGAAGAAATTGTTGTCCGAACTACGACTAGCTCTTTGCAACTTCTGATCTCCGGGTCCGGTTATCAGAGGTACAGCTTCATTGAAAAGAACCTGGGCATCTGAACTGATCTTCTGACAGTAAATATCTGCATCTCCAGAATCCCGATCACTCCAAAAAACCATGTAGGATCCATCGGCAGTAGCAATACTATACGTTTCCAGTCGCAGATCACTGGCTTTGCGGATGGCAAAATCTTCTGCGTACAAGCTCAACATCATGATGAATGCCAAGCTTATCACGGATACTATCTTTTTCATAAGTACCTCCTGGACGATATATCGCTCAAATTCTGATACTCGCACATTTTGCGCCAATATCATGTAAAAGTTTTATCTCATACCTATAAACGAAATATATGAGAGCGCTTGCATTTCATCCAGCAAGGTTTCAAATCTGCGAATCCCATGTTTCTCTCTGGGAAAATTGCAGATTACAAAAAAAAATCGATCTACAGGCTGGAATTCACACTGCTTTTTCGAAGTGGATCCCATACTAAATCGCTTCATTCCTCCTCAGGATATCTATATTTGAACCAGATATTATTGGGTTATCATCGGGTGAGCACAGGATGATAACACCTTGATATCTGCTTCGGCACTATGTGGTGTATGGAGGAGATATAGCACGCAGAGACGCAGATAGAACGGATTTACTAGATCAAACTGCTAGTAGAATGTTGATTCCTTGCTGGATTGGATTACCACACCAAGCTTGACCTGACACTAGTATCCAGGTAGTTTACATGGCAAGTTCCCCGTAGCGGAGGATTCCGAAGCTCTGATTACCCGTAACGGAGATTTCCAAGGCTCAGAAATATAAGGCGTCGCATCAGAATCAAACATTACGGAACAGTATAACTTACTCATAAACCTATCATCAGTAGTCAAAACAGATACGCTGCTAAATTATGCATATCTGAACATCACTTGTAGACATCGGTGATTGATTTGCAGAGTTCGGTGACTTTGTTTTAAACTCTCTCAATACTAGTAACAGGCTGGAGGATGAGCAGTTGATAATGCTCTGTATCAAAAAAGGGGAGAGGGAGACTGTTCACTTTGACCTGATCTATTTCCAATGAGTTAGCGCATGAGTTAGGTGAAAAAGTGGGCGAAACGACTAAAATATGCTTTCGAAACCGAATTGACAAGAAGGCCAGTATGCCATCTTTT
>JALOBM010000027.1 GCA_023228285.1 Candidatus Cloacimonadota bacterium
CGGCAATTCAAGAAGCCGAGCCACCAAGTTCAAAAAGTAAAACAGACGTTTTTAGAGAGCATTACTTTCCAGACATAGATGACAATGAATGGAATAACTGGCACTGGCAATTTTGCAATAGATACGTTACTAAGGATCAGATATCTGAAGTAATTCAGCTTAGCCAGGATGAGAAAAATGCGATGGATGCATTGAAAAAATCCGGAAGGGTGGCTGTAAATATAACACCATATTATCTCAGTCTAATATCTCAAACAGACATCAATCAACCATTGCGGAAAACGGTCATTCCGACAATGGCAGAACTTGATATTTCAGAGAGTGAATATGAAGATCCGCTAAATGAAGATGACGACAGTCCTGTGCCTGGTATCGTTCACAGATATGATGATAGAGTGTTGATGCTTATATCGAACTCTTGTTCTAGCTATTGCAGGTATTGCACACGTTCTAGAATGATCGGGACACCAAAAGCCTGTCCGACAATAACACAAGATTATATAGATAATGCTATCGATTATATAAAAAACACCGATTGTGTTAGAGATGTTTTGTTGTCTGGTGGAGATCCATTATTGCTGCCTGATAGCACATTAGATTGCATATTGAAGAGATTGCGCGACATACCTCACGTCGAGATTATTAGAATCGGCACCAAAGTACCGGTTGTGTTGCCGCAACGTATAACACAACCTTTGTGCGATATGCTCGAAAAATATCACCCATTATTAATGAGCATTCACTTTACACACCCAGATGAGTTAACTGAGGAATGCATATTTGCATGCTCGAAATTGGCTAAAGCTGGAATTCCACTTGGATCACAGACAGTATTGTTGTCTGGCATCAACGATAATATAGAAACGATGAAGTTGTTGATGCATAAGTTATTGATGGCAAGAGTTCGGCCATATTATTTATATCAATGCGATCCTGTTATTGGAACAAAGCACTTTCGGACACCAGTTTCGAAGGGAGTAGAAATTATTGCTGGCCTGCGTGGTCATACGACAGGATATGCTGTGCCGACTTTTGTAATAGACGCTCCTGGTGGAGGAGGAAAAGTCCCACTGCAACAAAATTATGTAGTAGCAAGTGATGAAAACCAAACAATATTACGAAATTATGCTGGGCAGATTTATCACTACCCACGATAAGTGTCAAAAATAATTTATGGATCATTTTGCCGATAAATTACGTGTTGCGTTAAATAACGATGTTGCCGAAAGGCTTCTAGTTCGCTATTTTGCCAGTAAGGGCTACGATAAAACAAAATTCGACCAACTAATATATCCACCAGCAATGCAAGATATGCAGTTTGCTATATCAGAGATGTCTGATAAGATAGAAGTTGTCCCATATGTCAGAAATATAGACCCACTTGGAGATACAGCCAAGTTAGGATGGAATTTGTTTGTCCTCGGAAACCAACGTTGCTATTTAGGTGAGACATTCCATACCGGACTAAAAAGACTGACATTGCAGCTGCAGCACGGACAAATTATTTCAGAAGATCAGCAAGCTACACGTCAAACTACACCGAGACGAATTATAAAATTCATTTCTAGGGTGTTTCAGAATCATGAAGATGGATATATAAATCTGACACCACGCATAATACCGCTACCATACCAGCATCCAAGAGCTTCTGGTCTTGGGATGGCGCAGCAGTTCTGGAGCAAGCCTGGCGGACCAAAGTGGTAATCAATACTGTAATCACCGATCACATAAAATACATGGTGCGGTGATTACAGTAATCAATAGACTGATTCAACAGCTACGCCATGCGCTATTAACTGCAGCCCAATTGTCTGCTCATGCTGTTTAATATCTTTCGGAGTGCACCCAAGAAATTTCGCCATACGATTCTTATGCGGAATCCCTTGGTTGATGCGAGGTGTATCAGGAAACCGTTCAACAAATTCCTGATAGATTGGACCTGTACCAGACAATAGTTGGAATACTGCTTGACAAGTACCGTCTGGTAAGCAACGTTGAACATGTGCGATTATTTCACGCACTTCTATGGCATTTGTGCCGTCTTCTAACATATGTTGATCCTCCAACTGTGAAATAACATCCATTGAATCGCCGTCGTCGTCACGACGGCTAACAACATTATTCACAATTTGAACTTCTGAATTGACAGACGCCGAATACTCGGTGTACGATGATTGCCCCTGCATATCACGCACCATGATATTGCTGGGTGTAACAATAATTTCACCGCCAAGAGCAGCAAGATGCTCTTTAATCTCCCAGAATCTGGGATAAAAATCAGATGGTGCTAATAGCATCGGATCACAAGTTATAGTATAATATGACTGATTTGGATATAATTTATCGTGCTCTGGATATCCACTATAGACATGGAATGCTCTTAGATCGGACAGCAGTAGATTTATCGCGTCTGCCGCAGTCTTGTCTGCTGGCCCATATAATCCGACAATTCGCTTCTGGTGCTTTGTTATCGGATTTTCTAATAATATCTGCCTGAAATAATTCCATATGAATGATCCAAAAAATTTCTTAAGTTGCTCTGGATCATTTAATATTCTTTCTGGATCATCGACTTTCGCTGCACCATGAACCGCAAGTATGCAGCTTTTAGTAGTTGGCGGGATTTTACGCTCTCTTTGTAGCCGATCAACTACAAAGAGATATTCACTTTGAGTCAATGGATCATTTTCTTTAAATGTGCTGTCGCCTGGAGTCGATATTAAACAGCAATTACAAACTGGGCAGAAACCAAAGCATCTATTAAATTGAGTGACTCTATTGCTTTGACTTAGAAAAGAAGTGCTATGGCATAAAGAGCATTCAAAACTATAGTCAGTATGGTATAGTAGATGTACTAGACCACGCCAAACAGCTATTTGAAATTCCTCTTGTGCCGCATTAGAACTATCGCGATAGTCTGCTGCGATTGTTGATCCCAATTGGTAAATGAATTCTTGTCTATGACCTGCGAGAACTTCATGCTCTCCGACTGTAACCATTAATTCGTCAATTCTTGCTCGCTCTTCTTTTGTCAGATTTTTCATCGTGACGTTTGCGAGCGATCCACGTAAAAAGACTTCCGAGAGTTGCCTTACTTTGGACATACAAACATTCCTTCGTTAGTATTAAAAAATCAGAAAATGAAAGGTTATTTATAATGGCTAAATACTGCGATACACAAGTACTTGAGAGAAACTGGTTTGAATGGTTGGTATCAAGTAACACGCCTGGAATCGAATTTTTGCGTAAAAAGGGCATGTTGTGGACCTTAATAATAGGTATGATACCGGGAACTAAAATACAAGATCCATGCTATGGAACACGCATGCACTACATCGTTCCTGATGATATTATTTTCTGCACATGCGACGACAGGATCAGCTGGGTCGTGCGTGGTAATTTTACCACAGATCAGCTCAAAGAGCAAGGATATTATCTTGAGCCGCCAATGGCTCAATCTTGGCAGAATATGCTTGAAGACATCGCGAAAATGTGCAATGGTGTTGCTAGCAAATTCAATCAGCCATCTATAGAAGAGACAAATAATCTTGCAAGCGAAGCACTTGTACAAGTTATAAGCAAGATCGCCCGTGGTAAGCTGAGATATACACCGGGGAGGGCTCCAGTATTCAATTTGTTGACTACAACAATCCATCGTTGTATCTATAGTGTATTAAGTAAAGATGCCAGGCAGAAAAAGAACTTTATGGCCTTCGCAGACAATTTAGTCATCGAAGACGCAAATGCAGTTCGTGTAAACTACAATAGAGCAGGTTTGAAAGGTCGTGTCAATATAGACCACTAAACTTATCGTGGGATTATTGGAAAATATTATTTAGTTCTATTTCGCCAACTCGAAACAATAATAATGGCACAACCGATGAAATTACGAGTACGGCCGATAGGTAATAATACTAAACGAACAGTTGTATTGCCAAGAGCAGCCAGAGCGGTTGTTGTTCGGCAACAACCAGCAGTAACAAAAGTTCTACGCGCTACGATGCAGCCTAAAAAAGCTGTACAAAATGTTGTTAAGGTAGCACAGATACAACGACAAATACCAGTAATGCCAAAGAGGGGGATTAAAGTAGCTGCCGGAGTATCAGTAAAAAAGTCAAATCTACACAAACCAACAGTAAAAATTATAACTCGTGATCCACCAGAAGCGAGTGTCAGAAGGATTAGAGAATTACGTAATTCTTGTGTTGGGCGTATTCTCGTAATAATAGCTAATGGGCCAAGTGTTTCGGAAGTCGATACAACTAAACTCCTTGGCCAGCCGCGCATCGACATAATGTCAATAAATAGACCAGATATGCGAGTGTGGCCGACAAAATATTGGCTATTTTGTGATATATCTCAACTAAAACGTCATAACAGTTTGTGGTCTAGCTATGACGGATATATTTTCAATTCAACTATGATTCTTGATAGTAGGCCAGGAACGATCTTTATAAAGAATAAGCCAGGTATGGGTTTTAGTACAGATCTGACCACAGGCTTTCACATTGGCCGATCAAGCGTTTATGCGGCTATGCAAGTAGCAAATTGGCTAGGTTATGACAAAATTTATATTCTTGGTATTGATATGGGTGCTATCAAGGTAGACGGTAAAGAAACATTGCACTTTTATGGCATAAATCCAGATTGCACAAGCGACAATAGAAAAAAGAGATTCGCTGAAGAAGCTAAATACTATGAAGATGCAGTACATATATTACCTGCAGAGATTAGAAAGAAATTTTATTTCTGCAGTTCTTATAACAATTTTAAGTTCTTAGATCAATTTAACAGGGTAGATCACCGTAAAGCTATAGAAACTATATATAGCAGTATGTAAATATTTTATGTTAACTCAAGAAATAACTTGTCCGTATTGCAACTCAGATTTCACAGCTATGGTATGGGTTGATGGTAGCTGTGAAAAATGTGGTGGAAACTATTATTGGTCAATGGAATTCAATGCCGATCTAACCGATGGATGGCATGCTATCGAATGGGATAGAAGTAGATCGATATATGTAGCGTCAACATTATCAAACTGGAAACGTGTCAGATCGTTCATTGACTATTTTAAGAAAGTCGAAATTCCAATAGCTTTCGATTGGACAGCATATGGTGAAGAGATTTTTTCTGTCGGTGCGCCACGTGATCTAGACCCGGTATCATTACGTGAGAAGGCTTTATGCGAGTATAATGGAGTATCAACTGCATCATACGTACTTGTTATTATACCAGGAGGGCGTGGAACAAATTTTGAATATGGCGTTGCATATCAGAGATTAAAAGATATAAATGCTCCGATAATCACCATATTAGATGAAACAGAGCCAACTACACCAATTAGTTTTCATTATCTTCCGGGTGTTCAAAGATTAGATAATGTCCAAATGGTTATAGCAGACATTTTCAAGCATTTTGGCATTGACAGCAAAGATATAAATGTCGATCAATTAATGTGCTAAACACAGTCTAACTACTGTGAAAGCAGTCAATGAGGTGCCTATGTTAGAACAAAATAAGATGCCATCAAAGCCAATTACGCCAGATGGCACAAAAAGTAAAAAGACTTTTGCTGGTCCACATGGAGGCGGAACTGCTTATAACCAGCTTGCAGTTGGCAATAATTTTGCTGTTCACGACTCGATCCCTGGACATACACAAAAGAAAAACGTCGAAGTCATAAAGCCGAAGTAATTGATTATAGTTTAATGCTAATTAGAGCCATCTAATTACTAATTAGATGGCTCTAACTTTATCTATTCTGTACTCTAAGAATATCGAAAAACATTGCTGCGTTATTTGTAATGTATTTAAATATTGTCAATCTACAATTAAGGACATTACAATGTTATACTATATAAGCCAAAAACTTGAACTAGACATCATGCAAGCTAGCGAGTTAAGCGAAGCTATGGAACTGGCTCATGTTTATCGAATGAACGCTGTTGTAGTTCACCCAGATTTAGTTGCTGACGCCAATATGCAGCGTGTGAAGCGGCAAGCAAAATATCAAGTCTTAACAACTGTTGATTGGCCAAAGGGCGACAAAACAGGGATTTCAAAATTCCATAGTATGTCGATCCACTCTTTGTCATGCGATGGTTTTGAGATAGCACTCGGTACAAAATCGCAGGGAGAAACTAAAGCTGAAACCTTAGCTATCACGGATTTTATTCACAAACATCTACCACGCGTACGAGAGATCAGATTTGTTCTTGGATGCTTATCTAAGGAGCAACAAGATATTGATAATTTGTGCCTAGCGATCAGAGAAATTCCGGCACCAAGTATGTTACGAACCGATATTAACCTACGATGTGCCCAAGCAAAGGCAAATATAGGTGCACATAACACATCACTAGCTGCGATATTATCTCATATCAATAGACCAATCAAACTGTGTGGGAATATTAATTCTGCGAAAATAATAGCATCATGTAAGGCTGCTAGATATGGTGTTAGTCTAAAGCAAGCTCAAACTATAATTAAAGAGCTGAAAGAAAACCCGACCAAAATTGAAAAAATATTTAAAACATGAGTGATGCTGTCAAAGTTGGTATGTTGGTTCGCGTTTACAACCAAGAGCACATTTGGCATAACGAAATAGGCATCATTCGCGCTCTTGGAAATGGGTTTTCTAGGGTCGAATTACTTGATAAATTAGTTTGGATGCCGAACCATTGGTTAACGGAGGTAGCAGATCGGTTGGATACTAAGGGGGAATCAAATGATCGAGTTTGACATCATTGAAGAGCTTGGCGATAATGCTGAATTATTAACAAAGTCCGACGCATGGCTTGCTATAATGGAAGAGAAGCTTGGACAGGATTTAACAATATTATTACATGACCTAGATCAAATTCAAACAGCTATTAGAATTAAACAACGCCTTCAACAAAACAATCGCGTAGCTGTTAAACGCCCAGTGCGTAGTGGTAAAATATCTGACGAAGTAATTGAGATTTTACCACTTACAAAAGCAGTAAAAGTCGCCAACCAGACAAGTCATAGCGATCAAATCAATATATGGGCCGCTGATGGTTATGATATCGCAACTGTCCAAATGGTCTAACCGACGATTTTGTTTAATGCCGTTAAAAATTTTGTTGGGCTACATTTCCAATATAAATCGTAGATATTACTATGGTGAGTATCTAGAAATATATCGTCTGGTAGAACTGCATCTAATTTGGTAGCCAATTTATTAATTTTGTCGGATTGCGAATCTTTATCCCACAAGCTTACATAACCGCCACCGCCATTAACACCAAAACCAGATGGTTCTTCGTCTCCCTGACAAATTTGTATAGTTTTAAACCCAGCATCCCATAATAATTCCAGTATTGGAATCGCATCTCTATCTGGTCCAATATCGATCACCGGTAAATCTTCTCCTGGGAATCTACCGGCGATACTAAGACCACGATCTGCGAGTCGGCTTAAATCATATCCACCTTCTTTTTTTAGCTTAATCTGCATATTGTGGCTTAGTGGAATATCAGGTAATTGTAAAACCTGTACAAAACAAGTTCCTCGTGGGTGTATGGTATGTGGTCGTCGTTCCTCGTGTAACAATTTGAGTTTCATAGTGTCCTCAATTTTACAAATATTTTTGCGTATTGTAAATAGACAAAAATATCATAAGTCTTAATCGGTTGTCTTCTTCGCAATTAAATTGTCATTTCGTGCTATGATGCTAAACACAGGAGAAAATATGAGGAGTTTTCAAACAAATGCGACTGGTGGCGTAGTCGTCGTCACAACAGATGGTGGGGCTGGTTCATCTGGCAAAGGATCTCTAAATTCATGGCTAGCCGACAAACACGGCTTTCATCTAGCCACCAATAATTGGATGACAAATGCTGGACACTACACAGAACTCGATGATGGTACTAGGATTCTAGTCCAGCATATCCCATCTGCGTTTATTAATCCGAATACGCAATTATATATCAACGCTGGTGCCGCGATTGATTTGAAAACATTGTTTAGCGAGGTCTCTAATCTAGAATCACTTGGATTCACTATTAGAGATAGGCTCACGATACACCCGCTCGCAAATGTGATTACTGAAGAGAATAAACAGTATGAAAGGGAGACGATAAAAACTGGTAGCACATTCAAAGGCTGCGGTGCGGCAATAGCTGCCAAGGCTATGCGTCTTGAAAAGCAGAAACTGGCAAGAGATTATGAAGAGCTACGCACATTCTGCACAATTAAAGATTTAACTATGGAGTTGAATCTTGGTGTTGCCCAAAAGGGGATGCGGGTATTAGTAGAGGGATCGCAAGGTATCGATCTCGACCTCAATTTTGCAGAATATCCATATTGCACATCGCGCCAGACGCATCCAACGCAACTTGCTGCTGATGCTGGATTGCCATGTCAAGCAATTACGAATGTAATTGTAAACTTACGAACTAATCCAATTCGTATTAGCAATGAATCAGCGGCCACTGGCGAACAGTGTTATACTGGAAATTATTGGGAAGCCAAAGAGATTGGCTGGGAAGCCGTAGCAAAACAAGCGGGCTATGACAATTTTGATGAGTTTGTCGAAGAATACAAATATGCAATGATGACATCTGTTACTAAGAAGGTCAGACGCATATTTGAATTCCCAGTAGAAAGAGTGAAATATGTTAATGCATTAGCTGGTGGTCTTTTACCTGCCAGCAATCTGTTATATAGCCTTAATTTCATAAACTTTGTTGATCGAACTGTGAAGGGTGCTACGACAGTAAGAGAGGTAATGACACCTAAAGTAAGACAATGGTTGGCCGATAACATTTTTGATGCAATTGATTATAGACAATTGCAATGGATAAGAACCGGCGCAAAACATAGCCAGATTGTTGAGTTATGAGCATCAAACTAGCCGCCTATACCGATGAGGTCTTCGACGATCCAGACAAGGCTGGCGAACTATTAATTTCAAAAAAGATTACTAGCGTTTGTATCCGTCGCGCTTGGTGTCGTGATGTGTCAAGTATGCCAGATAATGCAATAGGCATATTGGGTGGTATACTGTCGAAATACAAACTACAGCCAATATTGTTACACACAGATATTGGCTGTGTTGAGCCTGAAAAGCTTGCTTCTGAAGAAGCTAAATTGATAAAAGCTTTTCAGATATGTAAGTTTTTAAAATGCAAGGCTATTCGCGTTGGTTTCGGGAACAAATCAACAAGCGATGCTAGTGAACATGTCCAGAAATGGGCCAGCACTGTTTCAAGCCTTAGCATATCATATGATATGCTACCACTATTTGAACCAGAGAATAATAGCTATTACGACCAAGCCGCCGCAATTGCAATATTTCTAAATAAGTTTAGACGTTTGAGTTTGTTGTTCGATCCTGCATTATTGGTTTTACGTTCTAAAACAAATCCATTCGTAAAATTTTGGTCTCTTTTAAAGTCAAGAGTCGGGTTTATCGATATACACGACTTTAAGAGTAGAGATTCAGCAAAACCAGCTGGATTGGGTGATGCACAGCTAGATATTATAGTGGCTGATGCTATAGCTTCAAATTTTTCTGGTTGGTTTTGTTTAGAACCAGGATTGGGTAGACGTTATGGTGATGCGATGACAAAGGATAAGACGTTTTTACGCGCCTTTGATGCATATGAATCACTACTGCAAAGAGTGCAACTACCAAAAATACTATGAGGAGAAAGTAAATGGCTATTAATATTTCAGAAGCATTGACCGAAATGCGCAAGGCTGGACCCAGAGGAATAAGAACGATGCCGATGCCAGGGCAAGATATCAATTCAGGGATGTATAAAATTGAAATTTTTCGTGGTGTTGGCCAATGGGAATGTCTATTAGAAGGGCTCCCAAAATCAACAGCGGAGAGCTTGATTAGTCAGGCAACTTCTAGGGTGATTTGTGAATGAACATGGATGATCCATGCGGATATTATGACTTCAGTTGTAATGGTGTTGGCGGTTGTAATGGAGAAACTCCGCCACCCAAGCCACGTGCTAAACCTGTTTATAGTCGCAGAAAAATTCGTCGTAATGAGCCATGCCTATGCGGCAGTGGTTTAAAAGCTAAAAAATGTTGCCTTTTGAAGAAAAGCTCTGATGTCTGATTTATTAGATACCAGAATTGTATGGCTACGCGAAAAACTGGCTAAGAAATCATCTATCCCAAATTGTTCTGCAGAGCTTATTGGTGCGTACGATCCGATAACTAGAGTTATAACAATATCATTAGTTATAACGATAGATGGTACTGAGTATCGAGCCGTTAGATGCCATAAACCAATCATATTAAAACAAACGAACGACGAAATAACTGAATTGCGAAAAGCACATCGCAATATGATTGCATATATGATACAGAACTATGGCGATGTTGAATGGCAAGTGATCATTAAAAAGTTTCTAAAATGGTCAACAAACCCAATACACAAGACCATAATGCAACGGTGGGTCATGTAGTATCTAAATTAGCAGAAGCATTAAAACTATCAACCAAATAGTTAAGTCCCCATTCTCTTGACTGTCTATAATATCTCTCGCCATTTGCGAAATCATACCAAAGAAAATTACCGTTATCTCTGCCTTCTGCTTTCGTATTATCTAAAAACGGAAATACCGTAAAATGACCAAATTGTTTTGATAAATCGCCCAAACAATATTCGACACAAATAAGATCGCCGCTATTAGCATAACGATCGATAGTTGGTATATGTATACACCAATCTTCTATACGCATTGCGATCCAGCTTGTTCTCAAATACCATCCTACGGTATCGCTGCCCATTGCAATCGTTGCTGGAGCGTATTCTGCAATCGACTTGAATTCATTTAGCCAATTTTGAACTACTATAAAGCGGCGACTAATTTTAATGATATAGTCAAAACCTCTTGACATCCCCCATTTTAAACCGACAGAATATGCTCGCATATCTCCAAGATAATGTCCATAGCGTCGAGGAGCAGATTCAAACCTAGCACCATATAAATTAGCTAAATACGACAGTACATCTCCTTGTGGCGAGCAATCATCGTAAACTAAAACTGGTAGACGTGGAGAAAATCGCCTAACACTTTCTAATTGTAGATGGACAAATGCTGGCATACCATGAGTACTAATGATAATTCCAGCATCCATATCCTAGCCTTTACACGACTTCTTAGCAACAGCTTTAATCTTCTTTTCAGATACTGGTTTTACCTGATTGATAGTCTTGTTCACTACAATTTTTTGTTGTGCGGGCGATCCGATAAAACCAGATCCCAATAGAACTGTTGGTTTCATAATTAAACTCTTTGGCCAGGTTTCAACGGCGGTTTAGAACCGTATTTTTGTTTGAACTCTTCGAAGTCTTTTGGATATGGTTTAGACGGTAAATTTGGTAAATTAATCCTCATCCCCATACGTCTCGCTTTATCGCGTATGCGTCCAAGCCAATATTTACGATCTTTACCTTCATTATCTTGCTTACTAGCATTAACCATACATCTATTGATGAACATTGCCATTTCATATTTCTTTTGTAATGGCGTTTGCTGTGATGGCGTTTGTTGTGATGGCCTTTTGCGTGATTTACGATTGGTATTTATTGTATCTAAGCCTAGCGACAATAACGAGATTGCAAGCGTAGCGATTTTAGCATTATGGCTAGCGCGAATTAATGCTGCACCTTTAAGAACACGTTTTTTAGGATCGAGCATATCGAGTGCATTAGATATCGAGCCAACTAAATCTTCTGTCTGAACGCCCTCTGCATATGCGTGGCGTCTTTTCTTTTTTGTTTTTGGTGCATTTCCGAATAATATGTCAAACAATTGGTTTGTGTTATCGTTCCCTGTCTTTTGTGCATAAAAATTAGCTAGTCTAGTCTCGGTATTTTCTAGATCTCTGTTGACTGATGGTGATATTTTATTCTTTACTTTGCTTATTAGCTCCATTCGCTCCTGTGCCGTAGCCAATCCACCATGCTTTTTATTAATAGCATTAACCGCAGATTTCCACCATTTATCTGCTTCTGGCGTATCGTCTAATAACGACGAATCCATATCCTTTGCAAATGCGATATAATTCGACAAATTTAATTTCTCTGCCACTTTATCACGTGCAGCCGCATAAGTTTGAAACTTGGCTATACCAGTAGCAATCAAATCGGATAAAAGGTTCTCTATAACAAGATATTGTATGCCAACCTCAATATCTTCATCGAGTTTGCTTATATTTTCGAGTTTCATCAAACACCTATACTACTTAAGTGTATTATGCTATAATACGAAGGTAAGGATTGTGATAAAAGCCATCCTGTGGTAAAATTTGGCAACGACGTATTTTAGAAATTATGGCAAAAGCATCAATAAAAATTCCGTTTTTCACTGTCGCATATAGCACAAAGAAGATACTGTCTGTCGATAATGCCGAAGGAATTAGCTCTTTGCCAGTTTTCACGAAGGCAGAGCTAGCGGAGAAATATCGTCGATATTTTGCCAGAAAATTTGATATCAAATTACAGGTGTGCGTGGTCGATAAACTAGACAAAGGTCTCAATGTGCTCCAATGTGCGTCTCTGGCATGCAAAGACCTACAATATGTTATGATCGACCCGCCGCCACCAACACCAACAGCCGCAAAACCGGTGTTAAAACCGATACACGAAATGATTATGTCTCTTTTGAATCGATCTCGTCGTCAAAAGGGGCATAATCATCAGAATCCTCGTAAAAAATAGGAATCTTTACTACACGATGTGACTGGTCAAGGGGATCTTCTTCAAGGGATACCTCTTCTTCACCTATTTGTTTGTTTAATTCCATGGCTAATACTCCATACCCACCATATCCACCGAACATGCCAGTTGTTGCAAAAAATGGCGGATTTGATCGTACATGTATTATTATAGATCTATGTACTAAAGAGCCAATGACACCAGTACAAATCACACAAATAGAAGACCAAATGGAGTTAGTGCTAGAAAGGAATAAAACAATATATAAATTCGATGTGGTCGGACCACATAGATTCATCACGCCATTAAAAATGGCCTTACGGTTAGAATAATATTTCATAGTATTTGAATATGGAAGGAATAATATGCAAGTACGATTAATGATGCCAAACGGAGAAGCTTCTAGTGAGATTTATGAAGTAGTGGGGCCAGCAGACAGGAAGAATTGTATTTTTGTGTCTGCAATCGACGGCATTAATAAAGGCAATCAGCTGAGAGTACATAAAGAACGGATGTTGCCAGAAGATTCGTCAGGAAAGACGGTGGCAGTAGCGATTGGTGGGAAATTGAAAACAGCATGCCCAACATGTGCAAGACTTCTAAATGTCGATAGGAATAGAGCAGAATGCCCTGTGCATGGCAAGCTTCAAATAACTAGTCACGAACACTTAAACAATCCGGACAATTCGTCCACAGTACAGCAGGAAAAACAAATGTCAAAGACAGACACGATCACTACGGTTGATTTCACAGTTGTCGCTCAATATGGCGAGTTATGGACGAAGCAGCAATTGAAATTTAGCGATCCGAGAACCGATGTGCAATCGCATGTCCTGCTCGCCGACAATCCTTCACGCAAGTTGTGCTTCAACACATATAACGGAGCACTTGGCAAGAAGAAAGCGAATACGGAAGAGATATTTTTGTCGCAGCTGCAAGCATTTAAGGACGGTACTGCACCAGAAGTATCTGGGCTATCGATCTATTCACTGAAGGGCACACTTGATGATGCCCGCAAGCGTTTAGAGAAAACTGGCTACACGAAGAAGTAATATCACTAGAAGTAACTTGTTTGGTTACTACGTCACATAGACAAGGATTGTTATATGTTAGTATTATCTCGTAAAAAGAACGAGAGTATCGTCATTAACGATGACATTACTGTGGTTATTGTGGAGATACGTGGCGATAAGGTACGTCTTGGTGTAGAGGCACCAAAAGATGTACCAGTTCATCGTCGCGAGGTCTTCGACGCAATACATCGCGGAGATCTAAGACCAGCCCCAGACCCACAGTTGGCAGTGATGGATAAATGCCTATTTGAAAATTAAGCATTTATCCGCCAATTCTCCCATACAAATTCGTAATCATACGTTAAGTGATGTGTTTGCTGTAGAGAGGCTCTAATATTTTCACGCCTCTCTACAGCATGATCTACAAACTGATGAAATTGAATTTGTATATCGTCAATCATGCTGACGATCGATGAGTTCAACATATGATCTAATAAATCATATTCGGCACCTTCGATATTGATCTTTATGAGACGTATATGGGACAATGAATTGTCCCTGATCACATCATCAATAGACACAATATTGATTTGCTCAACAGACTCAGAATGTTTTATCACACTGGATGCGCAGCCGTTTACAGAGATATCACAGGTTTCGTTAAACGGTCCAATTCCAGAATGAAAAACTAATACGCCAGTGTGAGCTAATGTTTGTTTTGCGATTGTACAATATTCTTTTACTGGTTCAAACGCTAGTATTCTGCAATGGTATCGGTCATATATGCTGCGACTCCAATTGCCATGATAAGCACCGCAGTCGATGACAACATCTTGTTTACCGATTTGATAGTCTAATCTTAATGTCTCATCACCATGATCGGCAAACCAACGATCAAATTCCATTTTAGTCTTTCAGGTGTAAATCTGTAATATTTTCACCGCAATTGGTTTTGTCTACTAGTCTTGGCCAGTTGCCCTCAACAAAATCAACGTCTTGCATCCAAAGACGGTTTTCTACTACCGGGCTAAATGTTTTACCATCACTCAACACATTAGCCCACCAGCTAAATGATGAGTTGGCACGCAAAATGTTGTTGGCATTTACCAACATCATAAAATCCTCTAAGAATGGTATACCGAGATTAAGCAAATCTGGCGGCTGTTTACGCGATCCTTCTTTAACCCAATAAATATTGTTGTGATCTAAACCAAATTTTTTACACGCAGTGATATATGAGTCTTCGCTGACTAGACAATATATGTTACTGAGATTCATATAATCGCCACGTCGTAGATGTGCCGCGATATGAAGATGCGTATTAAATCTTACTCTCCATTCATTTTTAAAACGAAACCATGTTTTCAATTTAGCCCTAGATAAAAAGTTGATTGCATCTTGAAATTGAAAATATCCGTTTAAAACAATATTAACTCTACCGTTCGGAATCTCATCGAAACCAGATCGTGGTAAATCATAATCCAATGGCTGATCGGATATTGAGAATATTCTTTGCCCAATCCAGCCAGGCGTTAACAGTGTAGCGTGATATAATTCTGCGTAAGCGCGTGCAAATGCATATTGAAAAAGCTGATTCCCAAAACCGCCAGAAAATATCACGCCAACTATTGGACGGCTCATTGTCTATTACCTAATACTCTATCGATGTTCGGCCTCAGATCGAAACTACATTTACATCCAAGTATATCAGACATGCCACTCGACTGTCGGAAAAGCATTGGATAAACACCATATGCTTTAATATTTGATAGCTGTCTGGCATATACGACATCTATTGGTATATCAGAGCCAATAGATGCTTTCACATTCTGTATTAAACTTTCAAGATATTTCCCATTAACGGCATATGCGTGCGTCGTCAATGCATCATTTAACCGCAATATGTTCGGAGTAATAAAGGTTGGTGCTATACAAGCGAGCGGATCGAGATTATATCCAAGATATAACATATCCCAGTCGTCTTTTAATTGTCCAGTACCGACCATATTTTGCCATATCGATTGCCAATCATGGTAAAGCTCTGCGTCATCTTCCATAATGAGAATATTTCTAACATTAGATTCAAGTGCTTTCTGTAGCATAGCTAGATGCGATTCATAGCATCCAACCCATCCCGGAGTTTTTTCTATGGCTGGAAATCTAACGGCTTTCGTTATGCATACTTGTTTTAACTGGGTCTGTATGCTATTCCACCTATCGCGGCGTCTATCCAAATTTAGTACATATATGTGATCGAAAAAACTTTGCATATTATTGACAGATTTTTTAAACCATGATTGACAAACTGTCTGCCAGGACGAAATTTCCATTAATAGTTACTGCCTATACTACGACAAGTCATCTTGGTGATTATTACAAAAGATGCGTCACAAGGTTGATACGTAGCTGTATTAAATTCGATTTGTCACATCTAGTCTTACCATTAGAAAAACAAGATGGCTGGGATGCCGGATGCGCGACAAAGATTGTCGTGCTGCAACAATTACTTACAAAGTTAAACCGACCATTACTGTGGCTTGACGCTGATGCCGAAATATTCCAATACCCGAGCATATTCGAAAACATTGATTGTGATTTTGCTTTGGCTTCGGTATGTGGGCATTGGCTAACAGGTACATTATACTTTACACCACAAGCATCGTCTTTCATAGAGCTATGGAAACAGCGAACCGGCCCAGTAGTTGATGAAGTTGCATTATTACAATTATATCGCTCTACATTGAAGAATAGACCACGGATGGTTATGCTCCCAGATTCATATAATATAACAATATATAAATCGTATGATACTAGCAATGTTGTAATAGGTCATCATATGAGACCAGATGTAGCACCAACACGTGGCGTAGAAGCAAATCCAATTCCGGAGCTTTAATTGCTAATTTGTTTCCAATGTGCCACAATAACTGGTATAGTACTAACAATTATCTTGCGTTTCAGAATATTGCTAGAAGTGTTATAATAATACCAATTGTGATATGTTGCTGCATCTGGTTCAAAAGGTGTCATTTCAACTACATAACCACCGTTCAATTCTATACCAAGACGATTTGCATTTCCTGACGCAGTTATATCCCCACGCCTAATCATAAGATCTTCGATAAATGTATTCGTATTGTTCAAAGCAGTAGACATAATAACCACTCATTTTGTAAGCGACCTATTTCATCTTATTATCTTTGTCGCCATTAAAAGATAATATGCACTCATGATGGAGATATGATGAAAAACACTAAACAAATTGCGTCATTGATTACCGACATAATAGACATCTCCTCAGAACAGCTATTACAACAGTTTACCTTAAGTAATGAAAATATTTACTATGAATCTTTTCGAGTATTCTGCGAAGATAATGGCATAGCAATAAGATATGATGAATTCATAGATTTATTAGAATCCGATCAGACATATACATTCAATGAATACTCAAATCGTAGTGGACGTTATTGGGTCCCAGCTCTTACAGAAGGATATGTATCGAACGTTCTACCTGGTGATTGGGATGATTTTGGCGACGATCAAATCGAAGGAATTACGAGTCCCGCTATGTGCGACGGCGATCAGCAGCAGGTAATAGATTTTGAGCCGCTATCAAACGCTCAGATAGGCGACGAGCCTGACGAAACGCCGGAAATTCCAGATGTCGAACCAGAAGAACCCGATTTACCAGATTTCGATGAAAGAGTACGGCACAGACCAAGTAGAAGTACAAAAGAATTAGAAGGACGTGAACCAGACACAAGGCTTGTCGAATCTGATGAATTGATGCCAAGATTGTATGGATTAGTTAATTCTTGGCAGAATGGTACAATGAATCAGCAAGCATTCGAACAAGAACTAAATAAAATCTCTTCTGAGCCTACTCTTAAAAATAGTCCCATAGATGTGTGGCCTATGGTACATAAAATAATGGAAATCAGAGCACAAGACAAATCATTTCCTAGTATCTGAATGCTGCCGCTCCTCTAACCTCTTTATTGTATCAAGCATCATATCTTGCTTAGCCGATAATTTAGAACTATTCTCAATTGTCTTTGATACAAATTCTAACCGCCAGGTACGGAATTCTTTCAAAATTTCAGCAACTTTATCATTATATTCACTAGCATTTTTATCTAGCGCTGCTATTTTAGCATCTGATGCCTGTTGAATCAACGCTATCTCACGCTGTAAATTGGATATACGGCCACCAGTCTCTGCAGCGAACGCATCAGACTTTCCTTTTTCATACTGATTCTGGAACATGCGTTCAGTAATGGTCGCCGTATCCCTTTTCAAATTCGTAATGTTTTCCGATTGCCCAGACATTATCAATGCAACAACAGCACCAGCCATACCTAATAAAGTGATCGCAAGGGCGGCGAAGGCACTGATAGTTTGCCATTGTGGTTTGCTAGAAGCTGTCAAACGGTCTGTGACAGCATTAAGCTGAGCAGTTGAATCGTCCCGCATACTAGTAAGAGCATTACCAATCGTTTCTCTGAAATTGGTAAGCTCTTTATTCATCATCCCGATATTCTGGGACACTTCCTGAATATCGCGGGTTAATGATTCGACGACTCCTTCAAGACGTCCGACACGCCTGTCCATTGCATTGTCACGTTCTGTTATTTTCTCCGCTCTATCCGGGAAAACTACATCTTTGAAGGGACAATCATCGTGCTTGCTCACTGCTGCCATTTTATGACCCCATTCCGCCCGCGTCAATGTTTATGTAATGATTCTTACATAAAGTTTAACTGGAGAATGGGTTGTACGATAATCTGCTATAGAATAAATGGCAGATTACTTTAATTGTTTGCTGATCTCTTCGAATTTGAGAGATTCTAGACGATCTAACGGTATAGCCGCGATGATAGCAGCATTATATGACGGGGCATCTTTTGAACGTATTGGCCGCTCTATTTGTATGTTGCAATACAAATCCCAATGACGATATCCATCCGAGTCATATAGATTACTTGGGACGGCAATCCCGGCGGTTTTGGCGTATGGTACTAAGCTTTCGCGATGCTGAATGGATGGTAGCTCTGTTTGAGATTGTCTCATGATAGTACATCCATCGCTTTCAATAGTATTTCTGGTCCATTAGCAAACCAGTCATATTCAACAACCAAAATCGCCAAATCTTCAATATCTTGTGATGAAGCTATCACAAAACCAGATTTGGATCTCAGTATTAAAGTCGTTTTCTCCTTAAATGTCCCAAACACACCATCCAATTGGTTGGGACTATAGATTTCAACTTCGCTACCTGGAGATACACGTTCAATATTACGTTCAATGATATAGAACGATGTTTCAGGACGAACCAACTTCCTGTTGGCTGGTTTGGTATTGCATTGTATCATCTTTCACTTCTTTCTTCACACACTCAACCATATAGGCGCAGGGTGCATCGCCATCGAGAGGAATATAATTGACGCCAATCTTTTTACGGCGGCGTCTGCTTTCATTTTTCGCTAGTAGTTTAGCCCGCTTTTCATATCTGTCGATATATGCCTGTTTTTCAGCAGTTATTATCTTCTTTACTTTAGTCTGCTTCGATTTCATCATAGTCCTTATAGTGGTTGAATACTTGATTCACTGTAATCATTTTTCTATAAAATACCACAATCCGTACCACTATAATTTCTATCTTAGTACTTCATAGCACAAACCAATGGTGTATTTAATAATACTGCAATCACCTAAAAGTAAAATACGATTAGTTAACAATGTATTTGATTTGTGCTAGGAATGCCCGAATGATTGTTTGGGCTTTGGGTGTGTTTTCAATGCATTCCTTTGCGTCTTTTTGACGAAAGGTGATGTGAAGGCGGTTTCACCCAGGATGCGTAAAGAAATACAAAGAAAAGCGAGGGAAGCACATGCAATCATTCGAACAAAAAGAATTTCTACAATGGGCAAAAGATAAGAAATTATCGTTCGTATCTCAAACAAGCTGGCCGAATGCATCAAATTTGATACCCCCTGATGAGGTGGCCACTAAGATACCAGCAAATACAACATCGCATGCTAATCTTTATATGAATTCTAAAAAGGAATTATTCCTAGCCGTAAATGTTGTTCCGGATGCCAATACTACAGATCCATTAGTCCTGGTATTCAAGCAGCTTACTAGTTTGAAATGATAGATCTATTGTTGAGTGTGGTCACGTCCTCTGTAAATCCATTTATATGGTTATGGCATTACTGTATTGCAAAGCCATTTTCTCTTATACATAAAAATTCACATGACGATTGCGAGCATCATTGGTTGCCTATACAATCAACCCATGCGACCAACAACACAACAGAATTTACTGGTTCTGTTGGTTTTCCAATCGAATTTGCCAAAAAAGTTGATGCGATTTACAGTCATACAACAACCAGTCCATTTACAACGATGGCACCCAGTGGAGCGTCTAGATTTTATGGTAGTACTGGATATTATGACAATACCGAATATGATCATTATCCATATCCGACAACAACACCACCTCCCCCACCATCGCCACCAAGGCCAAACATAGAAGGCGAACGTCTTATTAACTTAGATTAAGGAAAATCATGGTTTTATCAGTCGACGAACAAATCGAAAAATGTCACGAACTTCTTGATAATGTCAATATTCCTCCCGATACTGATGGCGAAACAAGAGCGGAGGAATTATTCAACCGGCTTTCGATATATATCGAAGTAGAACATATAATCAACGACATAGTAGCACATACGCATCGATGATCGATCATTTGCCATCACAAAAAGCAGAAATCCGTAGCCGTTGGCTTAGTTCAGATAAGGCTAACTTTATGAGCGTGTTTGAGTTAGGACAATTTCTAATTGCTCTCGATGACGCAAATACGCAAGAAGAATTAGAAATTTTGGAAACCCGATGGTTAAAATCGAGCGATCTAAAATCGGCAAATATGACTGGGAGATAAATGTATTTCAACAGCACTGTGGCCCACCATTTTTACCTTACTGTGCAATAGCAGAACGTTCAGAGCCAGGCAAAAGATGGGTAATTAATGCTGAAGGAAAAACATCAGAAGAAGCCATACACAATCTACAAGTTCGCATTAAGGAATCGAAATTTAACCAATAATTGTCTTGGAGGTGTATTATGCTTACTGCCGAAATGCAATTGGAAAATCTTGACGAACCGGAAATCGACGATGACGAATTCGAAGACGACGATGACTGGGACGACGAAGACGGCGATGACGATGAAGACGAATTCGAAGACGATGATGATTGGGAAGATGACGACGAATTCGAAGATGACTGGGATGAAGAAGACGATGACTGGGACGAAGATCTAGACGATGACGATCTCTAGATTGCGATACGCCATAGTCAAAGATAGCTTTCAACTATGAAGAAGTTATGGCGTATTTGGGCTAAAGCATTAGGTGAGAAGGCCGGTAAGTCAGACTTTGAATCTGATGTTATCGCGACCGTACGATCGGTAATAGTAATAACTTACCTGATCACCAATCTAATTATAATGGCTGGTATTTTTCGCCACTGGAATGATTAGGCTTATCGTTAATCGCCAAATTTAGCTTTATGAATAAGCCTTCGAGCTATACTGCGTGGATCGCCTTCGCCTAGTCCATGTAATATTGGATCATCGGTCATTTTATCGAGTTCTTGCTCTAATGTTTTCGTATCAATTTCATTATTCATAAATTTGTCAACCAAATTACGTATCACATTTATTGATGAATTTACATCTGGATTGATATCATCGTCTATATCTATAAGTTCATATTTGTTTGTGCGTCTCGCTGGTGCAAAGAGTTTTGGGCGATCAACTTTAGATTGTAATATGATTGGTATGCCAATCGCTCTCCGAATCTTATTGATCATAGGTTTAATATAATCATCAACATACATCCAATATTGCGATGGGTCTGATGCATTAAACTTAGCATTGACTGCTTTTAATGCATCTCTATAATTAGATGTAGTGTGCTCTAAAAACGATGCATTATGATGTAGCATTTGAATCATCAAATCAACTGCATGCGCGATATCAGTGATTAGTCTTGGTTCGCTATCGCGAATTTTATCTAGTAGTTGCTTATTCTTATACCACCTACCATCAGTACTTAGGGTCCAGCTAGTTTTTGGTATTAAGTTAAATAGAGACTCCAACTCGTCCGACGTCAATATACGCATTTTCTGATCTAATAAATTCTTTGCAGCATCTTCGTTCGAGTACATCAACAATGTCTTACCATCAATTATTTTATTATGTAGGAATGGATTTAATATTTCACGAACTTCTCTCCAAACTTTTGGAGAACCACCATTTGATTTCCAGTGTTCTAAATCTACCAAAGCAATAGCTGCGTTATCGTCCCATCTGACAATATAATCAATCACTGAATTAAGCACTCTGCTTTGGATCGCTCTCCATGATTCTTCCATTAAGTTTTTATATATCTGCTTAAACAACCAAGCAAAATGTTTCCATTCATTTCGTGGCAGACTGCCGATAATGGCATAAAAATTATAAATATCAGAGGGATTTATCTTGTCTTCTAATACTACATCACCGTATTTGTATAAACCATCACATAATAGGGATAACTTCATCTCGTATCTCTATGCTGTAGATTAACACTTCTTCGAGAGATATTCAGAAATTTCTCTAGCCAATCGTTTCTGATAAGTCTCGGCGGTGAAGACACCACTGGGGATGTTCTTCATCGTGCGGTTCAGTGGCTTAAGCTTGCCTTCACAAATGTGGAGGATTGCACCAGTAACACTCGGCTCAGCGACAGCATCCCATGTGACAAAACGATAACCTTCTGTCACATAATAGGTTTCTTGACCGCCCTGATCGCGAACATCCATATCACCAATACCACGCGAAGAAATACCGACACGACCGCGCTTGATGAGGGTCTTTAGTTGTTGACCAAATGGAAGCTCATCAATAATTTCAGCTTCACCAAAGACGTTCTTACCTTCCATCCACACCTTCGTCAAAAGATGTGAAATTCTATCAAGGTGAATCTTTGCATCGGCTGGGTGATCAAATTCGCCCCAGACAGATCGACCAGCCAAATCTTCTTGGATGGCTTCAACGGCTTCTCTTACTACTGGCCGTGGATAAATCCGGCCATTTGCATTCATATCGTCAGCAACTTGGAAAATACCAGTAATGCGTGTTATTGGTGTGCCGCCGAGAACACCTTCTCCAATGACATGTTTAGTATCAAGAACCTTAAGAGGCCAAGTATCTTGCAGTAATTGCTGCCCCTCTGGCATGAAACCAGTCTGAGCAATGAGACCGCGATTGAAATTAGTTTTTGGATTATACCGACCGATTCGATTGGCTCTTGTCGCTAGCATGTGCATACTCCAGTTCTAGTACTAGTACTACCATATATCTTTGATGACAGATATAAGCAAACGGGTAGTTCTAGAAATAGAACTACCCGTTTGTGAGTATGCCAAATAATAGTTATTGTGGCGCTGGTGTTGGCTGCCCCTTAACCTTCATTTTCGGATTCATGTCGAGTGACAAATCCTTTGCAGCTTTAATCGTTAGCAAATTGATAAGATCTGTAGCACCGCTACCAGAAGCTTGCGTACTTCCACCCATAATAATCGATGGCACCCAAGCACCTTCATGCTTAGCGATAGCATCAGCATAGAATTTATTGACTTCGATGTATGCTTCAATTTTCTTCTCTAAGGCACCATCGGCTTCCATTACCAATTTACGACGAGCAGCTTCACCTTCGCCTCTTAAAGTCTCGGCAAGTTTGAACTGCTGGGCGGCTTTAGTATCAAATTCAGCGACAGCAAGTTTTTGTTGTGCCAAAGTTTCAGCAACTTTTTTCTCTTGCTCGGCCTTTGTCACTTCCTTAGCCATAATGGTCTTTTGTTCCCATTCAGCCTTTGCGGCATTAGCTTCGCCTTGCTTCTTGGTAGTCAATGCTTCTTGCTCAGCCTTTTTCGCATCAGCCATAGCAATCTGCACTTGCATTGTCAATTTTTGTTGTTGACTGATTTGATCTTCAACTTGAGCATCATATTTAACGTCATCGATGCTCAAGTTGAAAACCTTGATGCCGAATTCTTTTAGAGGGCTATCTTCCGCTCTTTTTGGAGTACCAGCTTTGTCGAGGACCAATTCGACCTTGGCAACTGTCTTAACTTGTCCAGTTATGGGGTCAGCAGCTTTCTCCTGAATAGTCCTGGTAAGATAGACGCCATTTTGGATTTGATCTTCAATTAGATTTAACAACTCATTACGACGTTCAGCATAAGACTCTTTCGAGCTCATGATGGGTCCAGTCATATAGATAGACTTTTGTATGATTGTTTTAACTAATTGTTGTTCAAGTGCTAGTGTACTACCAAACTTCTGGTGAATGGCGGTCAGATGAGTATCATCTAATGGAATTTCCCAGCTGATGCCGCCAGAAGTTTGGGCATGTCCGCCGTCGTTGAATCTGATTTTGATTGACTCATCAACAGGCTTACCTTGATCATTTCTTGCAGAAAACCAAAACTGTGATCGGCGATCGTATTTGGTTACTTTTCCGAACCCCTGCCATTTCACGCCTGGGGTTGTATACCAAGCAAGGTTTCCGCTGATTGGGCTTTGGATAACCATCACCTGCCCAGCATCGAGATTTTCAAATAAGCTATTAACCGATAATAGCAAACCAAGGCACAACATACCTGCCAACACTAACGCAATAATCTGTCTAGGTCTCATTCTTCATTGTCCTTTTCTAAATCTTTAACGGTTTGTTTTAGTTTCTTAATCTTACGCTTAGTAGTTGCGACACTGACTTCCTCTTTCACCGCAGCGACTTCTTCGTCAAGCACAATTAATTTAGTTCGAAAAACTGGGAATAATTTCTCTCCTTTCCATAATGGTGTAAAAATTTGCGTGGCGAATACTAGAATAATCGCAGCAGCGATAAACCATTCTGTTATCTCAAGGAAGACCATAGCATCTCTCCATCGTCTGGTTTAATTTCAGGTATTTCAAGAGTTTCGAAAGCCTTGTCTGGAATTGATTTTATGTCATTATCCCAATTATCCCAATTATCCCAATTATTACGAATTGAAACTTGGTATTGGCATTTATCTACAATAGCGTGCCCCCACCAATAAAACCCATATAATTCACAGGTCATAGCTTCGTTTAAATTATTCAGTTCAACTAACATTACCTATAAAATACAGCAATACCAATATGGTATTTAAACCAATATCATGAACAATAAATGGACACCAGAATTTGAGAGTATGTGGCGATGCAGGCTGAAAGAGATGAATAATGATAAGCAGCCTTTTCAAAAATTTATAGAAATAATGGTAGAATCTGAAATAGTAGACGCATTTAAACTGGCTCTTGACGAGATAGATCGTCTACGGAAGCTAGTGGCGATTGATAAATAAATAATCGATCATCATAGCGGCCTTTCTTCGACCTAAGATCTAATTCTAAAAATCGCCCGGTTTTGTGCAGGGCTATAGCTACGTCATCTGATTGTACATCTTCTATTATATAGAGTCCGCCATATCGTAGCAATGATTTATATAGCTTGAATGATATTATCTGGCTAGTCTGTGTATGAGAAGCATCATCGATTATTATGTCGAATGATTGGTCAGACAGTTTGTTGTATATATCTTCAGAGTTAATATCGCCAACAAATACAGTAAAATCACGCTCTGGGCACGGTCTAGTATCAACACCAATAATATCGCCGTAACGAAAATATTCTTTCCACAATAATAAACTTTCTCCACCAGATACGCCAATCTCCATTATCCGCATCGATTCATTACGCCATCGCGAGAATAATTCTTCGTATATTTCGATATAGGAATGACTAGTGCCCTTATCTGAACACTTACCCATACCACATAACTCAGCGTAACATTCAGCGAGGCTTTTAAATCCCATATCATAGCAACTACTTAGTTGTAGTTGTCGTGGTATCGGTTGTCGTTGTTGTTTTCTTAAATCGAGTAATCAAATCTTGGACTAATACTGTCCCGACCGAGAAAACAGAGAAAAACCAAACAGCACTAAGGCCAAATGCCTTTAGTACATTCCTAATCGGTTGGTTTGGGTTAGCTGTCTTGGTCGTTGTGTAAAAAGGCGCGGCCGACGCCACCCATCCACCTAAGTACGCAGCAATTAGTAGTCTGATCATGATATTCCTCTCTTTCTTCTTTATCTTTAACTGGCGACAGTATGTAGATTATGCTAAAATTTCCACCAGTCGTCAGAATAGAAACAACAAACGCATGCAATGCTAAATGTGTTATGTGCCCCCACAACGATATGCAGCGCAGAATACGCATAATTCCAGATCAGCTATTTAATAAAATAGTCGATGAATGCTCAAAAAATAGACCAAGAGAAATACACCTGCACAATTTCGGAGAACCGCTACTAGACGCAGATTTAGAAGATAGAATTAGACTTATAAAAAAGAAGTGTAGGACTTATGTTAAGATTTTTACAAATGGATCGTTGCTAACTAAAGACAGAGCAGAAAAGCTACTGTCAAGTGGAATCAATGAAATTAAAATAAGTGTAGATGGATCTACTCCAAAGGAATACGAGAGCATTAGACAACCTTTAAAGTGGGCTGAAGTATCCGAAAACATCAAGAATTTAATTAAAGCGCGTGATGAATTAAAGCTAAGAACAAGAATATATGTAACAAGTTGCTCCGGGCAGAGCACCACAATGCTTGTTGGATTTCCAGTTCAATTTGCGATCGGTCCTAAGCACAACTGGGGAGGTCAACACGGTGACAAAGCAACTGGTAGGTTCATTAAGTGCAATCGCCTATGGCGCACATTTACTATACTAGTTGACGGTATGGTTGCGCAGTGCCACGCTGACGTGCATGGTTTACATTGTCTAGGCAATGTTTATCAGAATACAATAGAAGAGGTTTGGAATAGTCCAGAATATAACGCTATACGAGCGATACATGAGCGATCTCAGCAGGACCATTTAGAATTATGTAAGAGTTGCTCGCAATGCAGATTATAATTTTGCGGCCGACAATTTAAACTCTGGTTTATTAAATTTATGGCGCATGCCACTTTCTCTATAACCCATAAAATATTTAATTCTTGGATGTAATTTTGCTATCTGAGCGAGCAATTGTCTCAAATTTATGTGGCCTGGAAGAGGAGCATTATCATTGCGGCGATTTGAACCTTTTCCAATCCAATCTATCCACGCTATGCCAGTAGAATTGTTGATTACTAGCTCTACTCTAGCATCAATGCCATATTTCAAACCAGTTTCGCGTGTTGATTCTAAAAATGCTAAGTATATGATAAATTCAAGTTCATCACCCTTTTTGGCATTGGTTTCACTATGCATATAAGTGTTATTGGGCGATAATTCTTTATATGACTCGATAACGTCCAATTTCCAATCAGCAGATTCTGATATTAATGA
>JALOBM010000102.1 GCA_023228285.1 Candidatus Cloacimonadota bacterium
TCCTGGATTTTCCTCAGACATCCATTAACAATTCAGGAATGTTCAATCGATGCAATTCTGAGATGTGTTGGTAATCAACAAAAGAAAACCGGGACCATCTTTAGTTCCGGTATCTTGAATATTTATCCAGCCTTACAAGCCTTCACCATCCAACCAATCCAGACTATCCGGGAGAGGTTCCGGTCCTTTACTGAGGCTTAGTCTTACCATGCTGCGTTTCTCAATTCTCGTATGAGCTGAAGGCATAGACCTCACTACTGTATTTCGGGGATATCTGTCGCTGTATACGGAATCCACAATGGTGCTACGCAAATCATAGTTCCTCAACGTGAGCATTGCCTCCTGATAACCAGTGCCCAAGACATCTGGTACCTTGATCATCTTACTGCCTTTGCTTATTACCAGATATACTGTACCGTCCTCTTTAATCCTTGAACCTGGAGCCGGTGATTGATCCATAACTACATCCAATTTCATAGTCTCACTAAATACAGAATCCTTTACTACCGGGTGCAGCTTCAATTCCTGCAAGATGCGTTTGGCTTGAGTCAAGGCCAATCCGGTTACCTCTGGAGTTTCAAGCGTCTCTGCCCCTCCCAACAGCAAAGGCAGGATGATCTGACTGAACAGGAAGGCAGTTACGAAGATGATCCCTACTCCAATTCCTATTACATAGCCCCATTGTTTCGCTTTTTTACTGGCCATGTCTTCTCCTACTTATTCTTCTGCATTTTTGCTGCAAAAGCACCATCCATATGATGCTTGAAAGGGATGGTCTTCAAATAACCGTTTTCGGTATATTCTGCATTAATTATTGTATCTGCAGGGACTAAGCGGAATTTGGGATTCTTCGCCAGGAATCTGGCAATCTGCTCTTCATTCTCTTTCGGATTCATGGTGCAAGTGGAATACACCAGATATCCTTCGGGAGCAACGAAGTTCGCTGCTCGTTCCAGAGCTTTTTCTTGAAGTTTCACCAGTTCCACCACATCGTTGTGAGCCTGCCAGCGCAGATCGGCTTTACGTGAAAACACTCCCCAACCAGAGCACGGAGCATCCACCAACACTCTATCGAAAGCAGGTGCCACTGGTCCGTAGGTCAGTGCATCGCTTACTACCTGGATGATGTTCGTAAGCTGCAGTCTGTCAGCTGCTTGTTTCAAAAGCTTCATCTTTTTGGGAATCTTATCCACAGCCACAATCTCTCCAGTGTTGTTCATTCTTTCCGCAATGTAAGTGCATTTTCCACCGGGAGCAGCAAAAAGGTCCAACACGGATTGTTCTTCTTTGGGATCCAAAAGCTCCACCACCAAGGCAGCTGAAGTATCCTGAACGGAGAAATATCCTTCTGAAAATGCCACTTCGCCCAGAACTTCTGCACTCTGATGAGTGTGAAACATCATTCTACTTGCCGAGCAAGGTACAATTTCGATATCACGCCTTTTGAAATAGCTCAATAACTTCTCCGGACTGGTCGCAGTGGAGTTTACCCGGATGTGTAAAGCCGGATTTTCATTGAAATACATCGCCATATATTCTGTGGATTCTTCCCCCCACAAATTAATCCAGGTGCGGATCAAATCCGGCGGATAAGAGTGTTCATACGCTATTCGCAATGCCGGATCATCGGGATAAACAGTTTTATCTTCTTTGATATAAGCTCTCAATACAGCGTTCACAAAGTCTGCGACGTTCTCGGACAGCACTTTCTTGGCCAGCTCCACTGTTTCATTCACAGCAGCATGATCCGGTATGGTATCCAGATAGATTATCTGATACAAACCCAGATACAGCATGATCTTGATCTTGAGATCAGTAGCTTCATATTTCTTCTTTTCGGTATAATGTGAAAGAATGTAATCCAGCTTCTGCCGCATCTTGATCACACCCTTTACAGTGGTATAAAAGAGCCGGATATCCTCACCGGAAGTTTTCATTTTTTTAGCTCTTTGTTGCAGGAGAGTATCCGAAAACTCACTATTCTTGAACACCTTCAGAATAGTGTTGTATGCTTCTTCCCTAAAGTTCATTTTGCCCTCTGATACAGTCTCTTGATGATCTCCTTAATCAGGCTTTCCGCAGGCATTTGCAAGTCTTCCTCGCTTAGCATCTTCAGTTCCCTCTGTATAGCCTGACTATTGTAACCCAGTGCCAAAAGAGCCGTTTCCGCTTCCTGAAGCGAACCTTCTTCGCTGGATATCTGATTATCTTCGATGTAATCCATCATGTTATGGATATTGTCTTTCAGTTCCACAATCATACGCTGCGCACTCTTTTTACCGATGCCGGGAACTCTGGTCAAGAGACCCTCTTCTCCGCTTCTGATGCTCTTCACGAAAGCGGAAATGCTAAGCGTGGATAACACCGAAATTGCTATCTTGGGCCCGATTCCGCTCACTTTGGTCAATTGAGCGAATAGTTCGCGCTCTGCCACTGTGTAAAAAGCGTATAAACGGGCATCGTCCTGACTAAGGTTGAGAGCCGTGTACAAAGAACACTCCTTTCCCGTTGACGGCAGCATCTCGTAAGTAGATACTGGGATCAACAACTCCCAGCCAATCCCCATGGTATCGATGATAGCTTGCATCGGGCTCTTGTGAACCAGGATTCCTTTTATATAGTGGATCATTTACTTTTTATTCCATTTTATACGGTTAAAGTGAGTGGTAGCTATCGCAAGAGCATCATAGGCGTCATCGCGATTATCGGACTCTTTCAAGCTATATAGCTGATGTATCATATAGCGAATCTGCGCCTTGGTGGCATTTCCATTTCCCACCACCGCTTTTTTAACCTCTCTGGGACTATATTCCACGATTGGGATATTCTGCTGAGCCAAGGCCAATAAAACAACACCCCTGGCATGTCCCAAAGTAAAGATACTCTTGATGTGCTTTTGAAAAAACATGGATTCCACAGCGGCATAATCCGGTTTATACTCTTCCAAGACAGCCACGATAGATGAGTGCAAGAGCTTAAGTCTGTCCCCTAAAGAGTTTTCGCGGGTTACGTCAATTACTTGGCAACCCGCGGCTACTACTTTAATTCCCTCAGTTTGAATGAGCCCGTAACCACAGTAGCGACTACCGGGATCAATACCAACTATCATCATTCCTGATTTAGCTCTGCCATAACCTCATCGGAAAACTCGAAATTGGCATAGACCTTTTGGACATCGTCCAGGTCTTCCAGCATATCGATCAGTTTCATCAGTTTTGCTGCAACATCGTCCGCATTCACGGTTGTCTTTGGTACTCTGGTCAGTTCAGCGTTTTCCACCGGAAATCCAGCTGTTTCCATATTTCCCAAAACTGTGTGGAAATCTCCTGGGGATGTGAATACTTCAAAGTACTCATCACCCGTTTCCACATCTTCCGCTCCAGCTTCCAATGCCTGCATCATAAACTCTTCTTCATCCAGCCCGGTTACGGGGACATTGAAGTATCCCTTCAGGTCAAAATTCCAGGCCACCGAACCACTTTCAGCCAAGTTCCCTCCATATTTGGAAAAGGTGTGTCTCAGCTCCGCTACCGTGCGGTTTTTGTTGTCCGTCATCACATCGACAACAATGCCTACGCCGTTATGTCCATAACCTTCATAGGTGATCTCTTCATAGGTTGCGCCTTCGATCTCACCCGTTCCGCGCTTGATGGCGCGTTCGATGTTATCACGGGGCATATTGGCGTTTTTTGCAGCCAAAATCGCTGTCCTCAGGCGAGGGTTTGTTTCAGGATCTCCCCCTCCGCCCTTGGCGGCCAGGATGATTTCCTTCACAATGCGTGTGTAGATCTTGCCGCGTTTTGCATCAGTAGCGGCTTTTTTGTGCTTAATCGTGCTCCACTTATTGTGTCCGGACATAAATACCTCTTTCTTTTATTGAACGTCGTTATCCTGCCAAGCAGCCACTACTTTCTGAGTAATATCTTCGGGGACTCTCTCGTAATGAGAGAATTCCTGAGTAAAACGTCCTCTTCCCTGAGTGAAGGACTTCAGGGCAGGATAATATGAGAACATCTCGGAGAGAGGCATCTGAGCATTCAGATACTGTTTCTTACCGTGTTGTTCCATACCCATGATGCGGCCTCTGCGAGTGGAAATATCACCCATCACATCGCCCATATATTCATTGGGAACTATTATTACCAAATTGTGGATAGGCTCCAATAGGATTGGTTTGCATTTCTTGAAGCCTTCCTTCAATGCCATGGAAGAGGCAATCTTGAAGGCCATTTCGGAGCTATCTACGTCGTGATAGCTACCATAATAAACTTCCACTGATACATCCACCACCTTGTAACCGGCGATGATACCTTTTTCCATGGTCTCCACCAGACCTTTTTCAATAGCGGGAATAAAGTTTGAGGGAATTACTCCGCCTACGATGGCATTGATGAACTGGAATCCCTCTCCGCGCTCGGTAGGTTTGATGCGGAAGTAAACTTCGCCATATTGACCGCGTCCGCCAGATTGTTTTTTGTGGCGATACTGACTTTCTGCTCCGGCTGTGATGGTTTCCTTATATGGAATGCGGGGAACTTTGAGCTCAGCATCTACTTTATAACGGTTTTTCAGCTTCTTCAAAACCAAATGCAATTGCTGATCGCCCATACCGGACAGCACGTTCTCATGGGTCTCCACATTCAATTCATACCGGATGGAAGGATCTTCGGCAATCACTCTTTGCAAGCTGGTGCCGATCTTGTCCTCATCAGATTGATTGACTGCTTTAATGGTCTGCCATGTTGTCGCTGAGGGCAATTCTACCGGTTTGATGGCATGACGCGCATTCAAGGCAACAATACTGTTCATCACTTTGGCATTCTTCAGCTTAACTAAAGCTCCGATCTCACCGGCGCGAATCTCACTGCAATCATGACGATTCTTCCCTACCAAAAAGTACATGTTTCCGGCTTTGTCTTTGGCTTCTTTCTCTGGAGTATAAAATTCGGTTCCCGTCTTCAGAGAACCGGAGAATATTCTCACATAAGCAAAATCGCCCATACTGGGATCAGCATAAAGTTTGAAAATATAACCCAGAAGCTCGCCATCGGGGCTGCAAACGAATTCTTTGCTCTTGTCTCCTTCTACTAGTTCGATAGTCTTGCAGTCTTCAGGCGAAGGCAAATAGTCTATAACACCCTGTAAAAATGCCATCACGCCCACACCAGTTCCGGCGGAGCACACAAAGGCAGGGCTTACTTCACCCATGGCGATGGCTTTCTTGATACCCTTAATCAGATTCTCCTGACTCAACTCCATGTTTTCCAGAAATTCGTTTAGCAGATCTTCATCCGTCTCGGCAACAGCTTCCATCAGGTGAAGCCTGGCTTCTTCCATAGCGTCTTTCATGTTTGCGGGAACGTCTGTCTCACCAGCAGCAGTGATGGCTTTCTGACGAATAACATCTACAACACCTTCGAAAGAACCTTCTTTACCAATGGGAATATGCACTCTGACAGGATTGATCCCGGCATTATCGTGAATAGCTTCCAGAGTCTTGTCATAGTCTGCATGTTCGTTGTCCATCCGGTTTACCAGAATTACTCTGCACTTGTTCTTACCTTCCAACTGCTCCAAAGCCAGTTCCAAACCGACCTCAAAACCACCAGCAGCATTGGCGACAACAACCACATTTTCCACAGCGTGTAGGGCAACTACGGTGTCACCCACGAAATCCGGATATCCGGGAGCGTCTAATATGTTTATCTTATGATCTTTAAAATTCACAAAGCCGATGGACAATCCTAGAGACATCTTCTTGGCAGTCTCTTCCGGGTCAAAATCGAGTATGGTATTGCCTTCATCGATTTTTCCCAGTCTGTTTGTAGTTTTAGTTTGAAAAAAGATTTGTTCTGCCAAAGTTGTCTTTCCGGCGCCACTGGCTCCAACCAACATTAGGTTGCGTAACTTCTTCATTGAGTATTCTTTCATGTTCTTCCTCTGTATTAATCTCTGTTTTTAAAACTTCATTTTACGTTGCTGTACAATAATTTTCGTACCTTGATAAGTGTCAATGCTTTTATTTGTGCAAGTCTGCAAGCCATCATAGGAGACTGTTCAATACCTCCCACTTCATTATGCTACTTTCCTTGTGTTCTTAGAGAAAAGCAGGTCGAGATGGTTCCAAGCGAGCTTTTCTTGACAAATTTGGGAGATATTTAGACTGGCGATCAGCGATTCATCATGAAGGATGAACCTTCCGTTATCGATCAGTTCTTTCAGCCAGAGGGAGTTGGCCAGATTGACGGCGGTTTCGTATGATTTGAGGCCATATC
>JALOBM010000103.1 GCA_023228285.1 Candidatus Cloacimonadota bacterium
CTGCATTCTCCGGATCTACACATACGACCCCGCAGCTGAGAGTGACACGTTCATCGTTTGCGGTCCGGAGCGGGCAGGATTCCATTTGAGTACGCACAGCTTCACATATCCTGTAGGTTTCTTCTGTGCTGCAGCCCTCGAATAACATAGAAAACTCATCTCCGCCTATCCGGAAAGCGCGGATGTTTTCATTCTGGATATTTTTTAGCGTTTGCGATAAATAAAGAATTACCCGATCTCCCATCGCATGGCCGCAGAGATCATTCACGCTTTTAAAATGGTCAATATCGATCATTGCCAGAGAAAGGAACTTTTGGGTGTTTTGGCATTTTTCCACAAGCCTGGGCAGATAATCATCAAAGGTTTTTCTGTTATTCAACCCTGTGAACGGATCCAGCTTCAGCTGCTCCTGCATGTTTTGCTGTTTGTTATCGAAAAGCATCAGCGTTCGAAGATTATCGCGTCCGTATAGGATCAAAACCTTTGCCAGCAGGTACGAACAGAGGAACATAAAGCAGACAACAAATATCTGCATGAGCATATTGCTGTCCAATTTTCCCGATAAATATATTTTGACGCCGACCAGCAACACCGCAAGGCTGCTTATCCAGAATATCCAACGGGTTATTTTCACATTTAAAAAAATGGTGGAAGCGAAGATCGGCAGGATGAAGGAGGCCAGCAAAACTCTGGCTATATCATGTGTCAGCGAAAGATAGAAGGAAAAGATGACAAACAGAGTAAGAGACAGATATTCCTTGGAAACAAGCGAAAAGCGATGTGAACGGACAAAAAGGTCTGCAAAAAAAGTCAAAGCGAACAGGCCTATGGCGGGCAGTACAATATAATTCCGCAAATAGTCATCAGGTGAATGGGCAAGAACACTTCGTGCCGCAAAATACCAGATCACATGTGCCAGTATCATGAGTGCAGCGGTGGCATAACCGGTATTTACTATATAGCGGCACCATCTGATCGGCTCTATATATTCTTTGTCTCTTTCGCAGTCAATGTCTTTATCCATATATGCCCCTCATTCTGATGTGCGACAATATTTGATAAACAGATATAAAAACAATTTTTAGTGTATACGGGATTACTAATAAAATCAATTGTAACTGTCTTTACATTGTGAAACTGCAGGAAGATCTTCGGCGTGAAACAATTGTGAAGCAGTGGTTTAGTTCAAAAAAAACAGTAATAGACAAGGTTCAGAGGACACGGGTTCCGGAACGCAACAGAATCAGCGGCCTGCCCGTAAATATTGCAGGTCGCTGATTCTGTATTTACTGTACAGCGATCATCTATAAACTATTTAGTCTGGCTATAATTTCACCATAAATGTGTGTGCTTTTGAGCAAATCATCCAGCGATACATTTTCATTCGCCTGATGTGCAAGTTCTTCCTGACCGGGGAAAAGCGGTCCTGCTGATACCGCGTTAGGCATAAAGCGGCAGTACGTCCCGCCGCCCATACTTACAGGCGCAGGTCTGTCACCCGTGACTGATTCATAGGCGTCAAGCAAAGTTTGGACAACCTTATGCGAGGCAGGCAGATACAGTGGTTTTTTATGTGTGTGTATCGTCACTTCAGCTTTATTTTTTGAAATACAGTCATTGAGCTTACCGATTAGCCTGTCGTAATTGGCGGTAACAGGATAGCGTATATCCAGTTTAATTGATGCAGACAAGTCTGTATTTGAGGAATCCATGTCTATTGCGGCCAGATTGCATGTCAGAGAACCGGAATCCGCATCGGCAGTCTGAATTCCCAGGCCTTCTCCGGAATAACCGGTGCCGGCCATATTGTATAGCGTCTGAACGAGTTCTTTTGCGTTCGGAGACAAGTCGATCAACAGAAGAGCTTTCAATAATTTTTGAACAGCATTGTCGCCTTTGTGCGGTTCCATCGCATGTGCGGATGTGCCCTTTGCAGCAATTTCAAGGGTGTTTGAATGGTTGATTATTTCTATGTCAAAGTTTGCACATGCATTTTTAATTTCTGCGGCTCCGCTTTCCTGGCACTGTATTACTGCGGAGGCCTCGTTTGGAACAACATTGAAACGATCGCCGCCGTGTACGGAGAGCAAACTTATTTTTCCTTGTGACATGTCTGCGGGCACGTTTTTTGTTACTATTAAGCGCAATATGCCTTTCTCAGCGTTTACAACAGGGAATTCTGCATCAGGGGAGAAACTGAATTCGGGCTGCTCTTCAACTTCATTATAATGTTTTATGCAGCGCGAACCGGATTCTTCATCAAGCCCCAATATAAGGCGAAATCTGTGGTGAAGATCCGTGCCGGAATCACGCAGTGCTTTCATGGCATATAAAACAGCAACAGCCGGGCCTTTGTCATCTATCGAACCTCTTCCGAATAATTTGCTGTCTTCAATTACTGCGGCATATGGGGGATATTTCCAATCTTTTTCGTTTCCTTCGGGGACAACGTCAAGGTGTGCAAGAATTCCAACCAGTGTCCCGGTGCTCCCCATCTCGACATATCCTGCGTAATTATCGATGTTTTTTACTTTAAACCCCAGTTTTTCCCCTCTCTCAAGAAAATCATTCAATGCATGTGTGACATTCGGACCGAAAGGATGTTCCAAAGTGCTTTGACTCTCGTCCAGCGTACTTTTAATACGTAAAACCTCTTGAGTTTCCCTGATTTGTGCCGCGAATGATTTTTCTATCAGAGTGTGTATCGTGTCATTGATTTGTTCCATTTCAGCTGTTTTTCTCCTTTCCTGAATTGTTAAGTATGTACAGCTCCATTGCAAGGGTCAGGCTTATTCTTACGGCTGATAAATCTGTATCCGCTCCCAATATCTCTTTTATTTTATGATAACGGTACTTGACGGTGTTATAGTGCAGGTTCATTTGGGCAGCGACAGCTTTCAGCTGCCAATTATTTCTGATTATGCAGAACAGCGTCTGGAGCATAGAATCTTCATCACGCACGCCATTATTAATAAGCTTGCCCAGCTGTTCTGTAATAAATTCTTTTGCTTCAGGCGTGTTGTTTGATGATGCCAGGAATTTATAAACACCCATGTCCTCCCAGAAAAGTGTCGGTGTAACGTCGCTGTTTTGTTTTGCGGCTGATAAGGTTTTTACAGCTTCGCGAAAACTTTTATCGCAGGAAAGGATGCTTGTTACAGGAGATCCGACTCCCATAACCAATTGCAGTCCTGTTTTAAGCCTGATGTTGTGCCTTGCATTGTTAAATATCCCTGTCAGCCTGCTTTTTATAGAGTCCCATTTTTCAGCAGGAGCGCTGAGAATAAAGGCCATTCCGTCTTCCAAAGGAGAGTACGGCACATTATTCTGAAGCTCCGAAAGCATGTTTCTGAACATTTCAAACCCCTTGTTGTAAGGCTCCTGAGGTTCCTGCAGGAAAGATTTTTCTTTATTGATATCAATCAGGACAACAACCTGCCTGCCGCTCAAATCCCATGTTAAAATACGCCCGCGGCTCAGTATTTCGCTGTCGTGGTGGAAGCGTTTATACAGTATGTCCTGCACAAACTGCGCATCCCTGCCCCGTTCTATCTTCCAGCGTTCATGTTCCCATTTTAAATATAACTGCAGCGCGTCTTTTGCCTGCATCAGAGCTATTTCTGACTGTGTCTCGCTGATTGACCTGTTAAGAAACAGATAGCCGCGGGTTTTTGTCCCGATCACAAGTTTCTCGTGAGGGAAATGTTCTATTAACGACGCCAGCGGCACGCTGTCAATAACCTGATTAAACTCTACGGAATTTGCAAGCGCACAGCGTTCTCCTGTTGTCGTATTTACGAAGAGGAGCTCTCTTTTGATATACCTGTTGAGAAGTGAAAGGAGCGAATCGAGCGGTTCCCCTGTGATCAGGATGTTAAAGAATTCTTTGCGTATTTCATCTGATATGTGCATCATTCTTGCCATATTGTCGGATATGGTGACCAATACTGGGTTGATGATGTCAGTGTGTGCATAGTGATGCGGAATACCGATCAATGGGAAGGATAATCTGTCTGCTATGCGCAGTACATCCTGCGGAATCCTGTCGATGTATCTTTCCATCTTGATACCGAGCGCGGCGGCATTAGCCCTGCTCGCAGTCTCAATCAGACCACGAAGCTGTTCCGGGTTGTCCTTGAATATATATCCTGATGTAAGAAGAAATTCCCCGCCGAACAGCCAGCCCTCAATGTCAGGAGTATCGATAACACAAACCGTTTTTATCTCTCTTGTACGCAATCCGGCTTCGCCTGCATAGATTTGAAAATCCGAAAATCCTCCCTGATCTATCATCTGCTGTACAGTCAGGTTCACAGGGTGTCACCTCCTATGCTTTCTTGCTTATTCTTACAAATTTTATTTCCGGATATTATACACCATTGACAATGGACTGTTTCTTCGTGGACCTGTGCTGAAAATATGTTTGAAATGTCTTGATAAGACAGTGATACCACAGTATTTTGATTTACAATGCAAACAAATTCCAATTGGCAGATGTAAGCTGTCCTGCCAGTTAGAAGTATAGGAAGAAATTTCTACGGCATATATTTGTCTTAAGGGTACATAAAGAAAAGAAATTTTTGTTCTTTTTTTATAAAATGTATTTCGGCGTAATAAATTTTTGTTCCCTGCAGTAAAAAACCGGATAACATTTCTATTTATGTGACGATGAATCTTTTAATGCAAAACACTAAACTTTGACAGCAACGGCATTTTTATACCCATACAAAGGTGGATGAAAGGAGAGATTTTTGCAATGTTTGCAATTGGAATGGAAATGCGTGATGAGTACATGAGCTTCGAACTGGCAAAAGGAGCTTTAACTCTCGCGCGCGATGTTATGCTGATCAAGCCGGGTGAAGATGTAATAATCAGCGGAGATTCATGCACGGACAGAAGAGTTGTCGAGGCCACGGCCAATGCTGTATTTGCTATTGGCGGGCATCCTGTCATTATTTATTATCCGACAGCGCCTAACGCATGTATGCAGCCGTATCCGCCGATAGCTGCGGCAGTTGAAAAGGCTGATGTCTGGATAGAATTTACTTATTCATACATTATGCACTCGGATGCTTTCCGTGCCTCCCTTGGAGCTGGAGTACGCTACATTTGTCTGACCGGGATGGACGTAATGATGATGGTTCGTACAATCAGCAATATTGATTATGAGCTTGTTATCAAACTTGGCGAAATGCTGCAGCATCACGTGCAGGAGGCAGATGAAGTAATTATCCGCAGCGCCGCGGGTACTGATTTAAAGGCTTATAACAGAGGCCGCAAAGTTCGCCTTTCGGGTAAAAAAGCGACAGAAAAGGGTTATCCGATAATGCTTGCCGGTCAGATTTCATGGTGCCCGATCGAAGAAACAATAGAGGGAACTCTTGTCTTTGATGGTGCGCTGTGGCCGCCGCTGGAACTGGGAAAACTTTCCGGACCCGTAAAAATGACACTCAAAGATGGGCGTGTAAGTGACATACGCGGAGGACACGATGCCGAAATATTTAAGCGCTGGATGGAAGCGCTGGACGACCCTGAAAACATGTATCGTCTCGCCCATTATTCCCTTGGTTTCAATCCGGGTGTGAAAGCTGTCACAGGACGTATTGTTGAAGACGAGCGGGTTTTCGGCTGTGTTGAAATCGGTATAGGCAGCCAGGGGAAGTCCATTATGGGTAAAGAATGGGCTGCCGCCGGACATACGGACGGAATAATATTGAATCCTACAATCATCCTTGACGGCAAAGTGTTTGAGGAAGAGGGCGTATACAAATACCCTGATGTGAGGGACGTATGTAAAAAACTGGGTATTTCCGGCTATTAAGTTTGTGCTGCGCACATGCCGGTTATATGTTCCAGACAAATGTAATTTAAGGAGGGATAGATATGCAGCCGAAAAATGATTCTTTAAAAACGTCCCAATTTGGCACACATGTTAAAACATTTGAAGCAGCCACATTACTGTTGAGCGTTATAGTTTCCGGTTTATCGGCAATAATCTCAATGCAGATTCTGGTAAAAACCGGTTTTGGTGCAAATACATCTATACTCGGTGCAATTATTGCCATGTCGCTTGCACGGATCCCTTTTGCGAAGATGGATAAATTCCGTTCACTGGACCGCCAGAATCTTGTCCAGACAATGTGTTCAGGTGCTGCTTTTGCCGCATCCAACTGCGGAATACTTGCAGTTGGTATTCTGTATTATGTCGACGGGGCGATGCAGTATGTCCCATATATGCTTGTGGGTGCGTTATGTGCGACATGCATAAGCG
>JALOBM010000028.1 GCA_023228285.1 Candidatus Cloacimonadota bacterium
TACCGCGTCAGCTTGGCAGAGCAGATAATGCCAGCTGCTGAGATATCTCAACAGATATCGATGGCAGGAACCGAAGCTTCCGGTACCGGAAATATGAAATTTGCCCTCAACGGAGCGCTCACAGTGGGCACTCTTGATGGAGCCAATATCGAGATCAAAGCAGCAGTCGGCGCTAAAAACATCTATATATTCGGGAATGATGCCGCTGGAATCCAAGCCCTGCGCGCAACATCCTACAACTCCATGGAATACATTAATCGAGATCAAGACCTGAAAGCCGTGATCGACTTCATCGCTTCCAATGCTCTGAATCCCTCTCAACCAGAGCTGTACAAACCCATCCTGCAAGAACTATGCGAGTTTGGCGATCGCTATTGTCTGATGGCGGATTTTCGCTCTTATGCAGACACCATGGCCAAAGTGGCAAAAGATTACGATAATGAGGCCCTGTGGAACAAAAAATCCATCTGCAACGTTGCCAATATGGGCACTTTCTCTTCAGACTACGTGATCAAGCAATACGCAAAGGAGATCTGGGGATTATAATGCGATTACGTCAGCAATGTAGAAGCGGCATCTTGCCGCTTCTTCTTCGTTTGTCCACAGATAAACACTGATTATCACGAATTATCACCTGCTTTCGTTGGATTTCACGTAGATTTACGCAGATAAAAGCGCAGATAACGCATATTCGATTGAGGAGGGGTGAATCTGGTATCGCCCTCCTGGCTCAGGCAAGCACCATCAACATCAACAGTGCAGCGCAAAGGAACGTTCAACTGCAGCGCTGCAACACTAGAAAACCAAGAACAAAGAACTAATCCAGTCACTTTTAGCTTGACATTCTATCCATAAACCTGAAATTGTTCTTAGTATAGATAACTTTGTACTATCTATTGGATAGTCTGAATGAGGTACGAATGAAACGCTTATTATGCCAGATACTGTTTGCCTCCCTGATCTGTCTGCTCCCTGCTGATGTCCTATTGAACGACTATAGTTTCCAATATGCTACCGGCGTATATGAAGAGATCACAGAAGGTATCGCTTTGGGCTCTGCCGGAGCAGACCGGCAATATATCTGCAATCCCCAGCTTCCTACGGGTAGCAATTCAGTATCGTCCGGTCCCGGTTTTCCCCTTGGTTTTGACTTCACTTTTGCGGGAGAGAGCTTCGATCGCATCGGCGTGCATGTGGATGGCTGGATTGCTTTGGGCAAATCCACCTATGCCGATCAAGCCGTGGATATGCGTTCCAGCCTCATCTATATGCCTCTCAGTACTACTCTGGGCGGTCAGCAGGATGAAACTTTGGTAGCGCGCATAGCCGCCTTTGGTAATAACATTTGTGCTCAGGAAGGCTCCAGCATCCTGCTCCGATGTTCCGGTAGCGCACCACAGCGTAAAGTGACTATTCAATGGAAGCATTACGGCAGAAACGATATCAGCGGAGATTCCTTCAATTTCCAGATTCAACTGCGGGAAGCGGATATGAGTATAGCGATCAATTATGGGCAGATTCAGGTGACCACAGCCTTTGCCGTTCAGGTGGGGATGAGAGCGTCTCCGGCAAGCAATGGAGTGAATTTTGCCAATCGTTATCTTGCCTTGGGCGGAAGTTGGGATACCACGGTAGCCGGAACTCAAACCCAGGATACGGCAGCGGCTACACCCAGTCAGTACCCCGCGCAAGGCAGCAGCTTTATCTGGAATCCCCCTACCGTGTTACAAGCTGATTTTAGTGCAAATCCCCTGTCTGGCACTGCGCCTTTGAGCGTGCAATTCACCGATCTCAGCAGCGCGGGAGCGTCACCCCTCACCAGTTGGAATTGGAGCTTTGGAGATCAGAGCAGCAGCCTCCAAAATCCCCTCATCACCTTTCCCCATTCCGGAGTGTATGATATCAGCCTCAGTGTGGGAGACGGAACTGCCAGCGCCAGCATCACTAAAGTGGCTTATATTACTGTCTATCCGGCAGATATCCCCGGCGTGAACACCAGTATCATCATGGATGGAAACGATGCAATAGTCTCTTGGGAGCCCATCACAAGAGATGTTGATGGCAGCAACCGTACCTCCCAATACTACTTTCTATATTTCAATGGCTCCACTGATCCCTTGGGAGATTTTTACTTTTTGGCCCCGATCGCTTACCCGAATACCCAGTATCGTCATGTGGGAGTGGGACTTGGCGCTCAGCACATGTATTACCGGGTTACGGTCGTTAGTGCAGATCAGGAGGAGTGATATTTGACGGGCTAATCTCGCCTATCCTCATTCTGAGGATCAAGGAAGTCTGAAGCTGATATAAAGGCGTTATTATGCAGTCGTCACTCGATGATAACCCGATGATATCTGCTTGATGTCTGGATAATCCAAAGATCAAAAATGCGGAAGTGTCATCTTGACGCTTTTGTCTCAATCCACGAATTTCCGCGTGCTATTCATTCTTCATATTACCTCTATGACTCCAGCTAATTACATTGATCCGAATTCAAAGAGAAATGTCACCGAATGATGGATATACAGAAAACCTGGATGGGATCAGGCAAAAACACATATATGTTGATTGATATCAACAAAAAATACTCAAATCATGTAGCAGATCGCAATCATTGGTTGACACTCATCTGAAACATCAGTAAATTATCATTGTGGAAAAGAACTAATATCCGCTTTTTTCGAGAGGATAACCGTAAGGAGCTTACCATGAGAAAACTTCTTTTAGTATCAGTCTTTTTGCTCCTGATTTTTGCTGCCTGGGGGCAAGTGACCTATCACCTGGAGCTTACCCACATCAATCCAATGAATGTCAAAGGGATTTTCCGGATCGAAAACAACACCAGTAATACACTCGACTATTATTTTGGATCTTCAGCAAACTTTGAGCTGTGGATGGACGGTTTAGGACCTGGTATGGCTTGGTTGCCCATAGAAAACGAGATTCACATTGAGTCTTATGGAGCTTTTGAAAAAGAAGTTGAACATAGCACTATCCAGCAGCATGATGTGGGTACTCATTACCTGCAGGTGCATTGCTACAACCAAGTACCTGCCTATCCTATCGGTCCCGTTCTGAGCTTTACAGTGGGTAACGGTTCTACTGCGATCGATAATCTGGATTTCAGCTTCGTCCTAAACCATATAAGCACCGAGTCTATCACGGGAACACTTACCATTCACAATCAAGGTACTACTGCCTGGTACCAAAACTTTTCCGGTGGACTGGGCTTTATCGCTGTGGATGGCGATTATCCCGAGATCATTCCCCCAGAGAATTTCCTGAACTATTTGGAATTGGATCCTGGTGAGAGCTATGGCGCAGATATCACTCATCTGTTCAGCACGGCTCCTACTACGGGGAATCATACCGCTACAGTCTATTTGCGCACCTATCCCCCGATTGAATTGGGCCTTACCACAGACTTCGTGATAAATCCTACTGCAACTGATGATCCACACGTACCGGAGCTTGCGCAAATGAGAGTGTACCCCAATCCATTCAGAAATATGCTGAAGATTACTGTGGATAAAGGCCAAAGCCCAGCGCTGTACAATCTGAAGGGACAAAAACTGATGCAGTGGCAAAACCAGGCGGAAATCTCTTGGGATGGCAATGATGCACAGGGCTGCCAGCTGCCGCAAGGCATGTATCTGATCCGGAGCGGAAATCTGATCAGAAAGGTGATAAAGCTGCGGTAGGGGGATAGATTCATCTGCTGCTGGTGACGTATAGACTTCTCCAGGGAGGGGGAGATGCCGGAGCTTCGGAGATAAGTTGCTATAGATAAAGGGCACTATGATGTACTTGGTATCGAGTGTTACGTTACTTCAGTAGTAAAATGCTGTAATATACGTACAATGAGCCTAATCACAGCCATAGTTTGAGTATTCTGTTTTCATCCAGTCTGAATCACAGCAGTTAACCTTCCTCAAGGGGCCAAGATGGTGAATTGCTATCAGTTGAGTTTGATCCGCCAGTAAAGACTATTTCCATGTGAATTACAATGCTCCTGACAAGAGTTCCAACATTGTCCTCACCATATCCGCAATTCAAATAGTAACGCTCTGCAAAAAGTATTTGACACAAAGTCCTGCATATGCAGAGTAGCATGAAATACAAACAAAGGAGAAAAATCAGATGCACAAACAGAATTGAATCAGTAGCGGCTCTTGCATTGATTTAACACATCTGATATCTCAGGCTACGGGCTGTTACTGCTATATCCCCTTCTAAAACTGAATTAAGGAGAATAATATGCAGTTCATACAGCTAAAAGACATCCACTATTGTTATCCAGATCAATATCAATCCATCCTTAAGGGTATAGATTTGGTGATTGCCGAAGGTGAAAAGATAGCCCTGATCGGCAGCAATGGCAGCGGAAAAACCACCCTGTTGCGCATCATCCTGCAAGAACTATCGCCCACCAAAGGAAGGATAAATTACCCCGGCAGCCCTCCAGTAATTGCGTATCTGCCTCAGGACATAAAGGTAAGCTCCGGGAATCGAGTGCGGGAATTCTTGCTGAATGTTCAGCCGGAAAAATTCCGTTTGATTACCGGGATCGAAAAGCTCTCCGCCATCGATGAGCTTAGTCCAGAGGAGGGGATACAGCTTTCTTCCCTGTGGCACGAATATCACGCCGGCAATGTGACGGATTGGGAAAGCGATGTACAGTCCATGATCATGCGGATGAATTTGCAACATCTGGCAGAGCGCGATTGCAGCAGCCTTTCCGGAGGTGAATCCACCCGTTTGCAACTGGCGGCGCTGCTCTTGGAAAAGCCGGACATCCTGATTCTGGACGAGCCTACCAACCACCTGGATCTACCAAATATCATGTGGCTGGAAGATTGGCTTTCGTCCTACAGCGGGGCGGTACTATATGTATCTCACGATAAGATGTTTATCGATAACACTGCCACAAAGATAGCGGAATTGAAAGCGGGTAAACTGGATATCCGCATGGGCAATTTCGCCAGTTTCAGCCGGGACAAAGCGGACTTGCAAAATCATCAAATGGTACAGTATCAAGAGCGCAAGAGACTGATCCGAAACCTGCAGCAAGCAGTGCAGAAACGCCGGGGCTGGGCGCAAAGCTTTCAACCGGAGACGCGGGCAGAAGGCAGAGGAGCGGTATATGAATCCGTCTTTAACGCAGCCAGAACCCAGATGCAGCAAGCCCGCTATATCGAAAAGCGGATCCGGATGCTGAATGAGCGCTATCACGTGGAACGGCCGATGTTTGATAAAGAACGTAAAGTGGATTTTGGCGAAGTGCATCTTTCCAACCGCGAACTGATCAACATCAGTGCGATGAGCTTCAGCTACAGTGACAAGTGGATTTTCAAAGACTTCTTTTTCAACCTTGGCTCTGCGGAGCGAGTATGGCTAAGCGCTGCCAATGGTTGTGGAAAAACTACCTTGATGAGGCTGATCTATGGCGAACTGAGCCCCCAAAAAGGCGAAATATCCTATGCTCCCCGCCTTCGAATAGCCTACTATCGGCAGGATTTGAGCCTTCTGGATGCCAACCTGACGGTGCTGGACTATCTTCTTGATAGTGGTGGCGACAACATACACATTCACAATATGATGGGCTGCCTCGGTTTGAAAGACGATCTGGCCAATGAAGAAATGGGAAGCCTTTCCTGGGGAGAAAAAGCCAAAGTACAGATACTAAGCATCCTGCTGGGCGAGTATAATGTGTTGCTGCTGGACGAGCCTACGAACCATCTGGATATGCGCAGCCGGGATCTATTGGCGCGCGCTCTGGAGAAATATACCGGAGCCGTGATCTTTGTATCTCACGATCGTTCTTTCATACACCGGATAGCTACCAGGGAGTTGAATCTGGAGAAGGATGTATAATGCGGATGGTAGATGATGAGTTGGCCGGATCTTCGTTGAAATACAAAATAGGCGGGACCAAAATCCCGCCTTGTGCTGATGAATGAATCTTTGAGATTAAGCTTTTTGTGAAAGAACCACGCGCCATTCTTTATTGTGGATCTTGATGGTATCCCAATATGCTTTTTTGGCAACCACTTCTTCTTTTCCCGCTGCCTTGAAGCTGTATTCGCCTTCTCCGCTAGCTTTTGTGGAGATGGTTCTGGCTAGCTCCAGTAGGGATTCATTCCCCTGAAACATAGGATCCGTGAAGGTGTTTGCGCCTATCTCGGGCTTATCCTGATCGCTTACGACCATGCCATCGGGTTCCATTGCCCACAATTGATAATCTGTCCCGACTCCGGCATTGTTCATAACAATCTGGGGGAGCATCGATGTATCCAGAGTGAGAACGAGGGAGCCCATGAACTTCTGTTTGGCATCAAACAAATGATATGCTAAGACCACTGTGGCAAAGCCTTCCACGGCAATATCCCGAGAATCGCCACCGAATCTGAGTGCCGACTCCCAGACTTCGCCTATGTCAATCTTTGCCACAAATGCCCCAGCCCTACTTGATGAATGAATACCAAAATCTGCAGCATCGCCGTTGTTCCCCGTGATGTAAACACTTCCATCCGTGCCCGCAGCAATGCCGTGTCCAATATCCGCTCCTGTACCGCCCGCACGATTTGCCCAGGCCCAGGATCCTTCTGACAATATCACTGTTACAAACACTTCAGTGCTACAGAAGCCTTCTCCTGTTAACACATCATCTCCAAAGTAAGCTGGGGAAGCAACTGTACCGGTGAGATATAAATTGCCAATGGCGTCTCTGTCGATGCTGTAAACATAGTCATCTGATCTGCTGCTGCCACCGCTCAGGGCCCATAACCACTGTGGATTCTGGCCAAATAAAGAAACACATACGAGCAAAAAATGCTCCCAAACAAACAATTCGCGTATCATCATGTCTTCATCCTAGCATGAATAGTGTCCCTATCATAATCAAATGAGTGTATGTGAAACTTTACTGTTAAGCAAAATCTCACATGTTTATCATTGTCTATTACGGGATTTGTATAATCTCTGCAACACTCCACACATAATTGATGTGGTAATACCAGTATTGTGTGGGTAGTACTTGCTATAGGGATTGCAGGTACGACACAAAAAAGAGCAGCCTAAGTGACTGCTCTATATAACTAATTGTATCCTGATAATGGTACTAGCTTATTTCACATGGAAGTTATCCAGGAATTGCTGCAGGATGGCAGCCCGGCTGGGATGCCGCAGTTTCTTGAGAGCCTTGTCTTCGATCTGGCGGATACGTTCACGAGTCACCTGAAAGATATTGCCTACTTCTTCCAGGGTACGGTGATAACCGTCGTCGATGCCAAAGCGGAGGCGGATCACGCGTTCTTCGCGGGTTGTGAGCGTTCTTAGCACTTCATCCACCTGTTTCTTCAGCAAGCTGCGTTCGGCTAGGCGTTCAGGGGAGATGATGGTTCTATCTTCGATGAAGTCGCCCAAGATGCTATCTTCGCTGTCGTGGCCGATGGGTTTATCCAGCGAGACGGGTTCTTTGCTGATGGACAGGATGTTTTTCACCTTTTCCACGGGCATATCCAGTACTTCCGAGATTTCTTCGGGATAAGGATCGCGGCCCAGCTTTTGCATCAGGCGGCGGCTGGTGCGGTTGATCTTGTTTATAGATTCGATCATATGTACAGGAATGCGTATTGTTCGTGCCTGATCTGCGATGGCGCGGGTGATGGCTTGACGAATCCACCACGTGGCGTAGGTGCTGAATTTGAAGCCCTTGCGGTAGTCATATTTTTCTACAGCGCGCATCAGCCCGGTGTTTCCTTCCTGTATGAGGTCCAAGAATTCCAGTCCGCGATTGTTATAACGTTTGGCGATGGAGATCACGAGGCGCACGTTGGCCTCGATCATCTCGTTTTGCGCCTTTTCCTTGTTGCGTTCAGCGCGGTCTATTTCACGCAGGAGGAAGACCAATTCGGTGCCGGTCATCTTTGTTTCCAGTTCTACGCGGCGGATCTTGCGGCGGGCGTTTTTGATCTTACGCAGAGTTTCCACAAAGATATTGGGATCCATATTGGTTTCGCCTTTTACTTCTTCAAAATCCTCATCGCTTTTCTTCGCGCGGCGTCCGTAGGTGCAGATTTCGTCTATGGTATAGCGTTTGATCTTTGTAAGTTCATTAATGGAGTGATAGCTTTCTTCGATGCGTTCCACCAGGCTGCGGATGCGGTAGACCATGCGTTTGATGAGTTTGTCGTTGTAGGACAAGCTCATGAAGGTTTCCACCACTTGTTCGCGTAGTTTATCTATCTCTTCTTGCCTGCTGGCGGTACCGGTTTCATCGAAGTTACAATTATCCAGGATGCCCCCGATCTTATCCAGGGTTTTCTCGTTTTCTTTCAGTATTTCTTTGAAGTGATCGATGATTTTGACGTCCTGATTTTTGTCGATCCAAGTACCGATATCCACTTTGAAGATTTGATCCAATCTCACGCGGCGTTCACGGTAGCGATGCAGGAAGTTGTACATTTCGCGCAGAGTGGAGCCTGCCTGGAACACATTTTGATTGATCATCTTCTGGTAGGTTTCGATCTTTTTGGCTACGCGTACCTCGCCATCCCTATCCAGAAGGGGAACTCTGCCCATCTCCCTCAAATACATACGCACCGGATCATCATAGAAGCGTTTGGTCTTGAACTTCTTGGGGGCAGTGGGTTTACGAATGGCCGCTCCGCCTTTGGTGATGCGTTTTTCGGTTTCGTCGATGATCTCGATTCCATCTTGCGAAAGGTCGAAGATAATGTCGTCTACCTTATCCAAAAAGAAGGGGCTATTTGGCAAGATGTCGTTGATTTGTTTGAAGGTGATATATCCGGAGTCTTTTCCCAGATCCACCAGCTTTTTCAAACATTCGTTATAAGTAATCATCAATGCTCCTTGGCAAAGAGTTCTCTAAAAGAGGACTTTATTTACCACCCGCTTTGTCATTCTGCGATACTCACGGGAAAGTGTTTCCTTCTGTTTGAGGAGTTCCAGATTGCCGGAATCCCTGTTTATTGCCTTGTCCAAGACCTCCAGATCCCGTTTCAGCTTACGCAGTTTCAAGTCTCGGATCATACCAGAAAGGTTTGCTAAATGCAAATCCTCAAACAGAAGTTCAGCCATGCTGTTTTTGATTTCATCATTTTCAATATCGTCCAAAAGCGCTGCCGGATTCCAGGTCTCCAGTTTTGGGATCCTGGATTGCAGGAAACTAAAGACTTGGCGGCAGAGCTTACTGTTAAAATAATCCACAGAGAGTTCATTGGCAAGAAGATTGTAACTATCTGCATCTTTCAAAGCCATGCCTAGAAGCTGCATTTCCATGCTGGTTTCGGATAGTTTTGAGGGGGATGGCGCGTCTTCCGGCTGTGCTGTCGTGGTTCCTCCGCTGCGGCGCAGACTGGAGAGCAGAGACTGAGTGGTGATACCGAAGCTGCGCGAAATGTCAGCGACAAATAGTTCTCTTTGGATGGGATCGTCCAACTGTCTCAGAGCGTCCAAAAGGAGGTCTATGCGCTCCTTCACAGGTTCATCGATATTCGTGGAAGTGGCCATGAAATCGATGAGAGTTGGCGCTTTATCTATCAATTCTTGTAAGGCGTCTTTGCCAAAAGCAAGCAGGAAAGAATCCGGATCTTCTCCTTCGGGAAGTGTGGCGATGCGCACTTGCATGCCTTTGGAAAGGCAGAGCATACCGCCCCGGATAGCTGCTTTCACTCCGGCTTTGTCGCTATCGTAGAGCATTACCGTTTTCCGGGAAAAGCGGTTCAACAGGAGCACCTGATTGAGGGTGAGCGCTGTACCCAAACTGGCAACAGAGTTTACAAAACCATGTTCATAGAGACGCAGAAAGTCGAAATAGCCCTCGCATACCAGAGAGTAGTCCATCTTGCTGATGTTGTATTTGGTCTTGAAAAGGCCATACAGCTCTTTGCCTTTGGTATAGAGATCGGTACCGGGAGAATTTATGTATTTGCCAGAGTTCTCTTTTTCTTCGATGATCCTGCCGCCAAAGGCAATTACATCCCCGGTATTGTTGTGAATAGGAAACATCAGCCGATCGCGGAAAAGGTCGTTCAAAGCTCCACTATATTCGGTAAAGAGTCCGCTTATTTTCAGCAAATCTACGCCATAGCCTTCTTTGAGCAGATGATTCAACAGGCTACGGTTTGAAGGCAGGGCAAACCCCAGTTGCAGCTCCTTGGCCGTCTGAGGGCTAAACTTCCTTCCGGCAAGGTATTCCAAGGCATTATCAGCGTGCTCAAACAGGCATTCTGCAAAAAAATCACCAGCACTTTTATATACCTGTAAAAGCTGTTGACGGCGAGTGGAGGCTACTGTGCCGCGCTCGTGTTCGGGGATGCTGAAACCGGAGCGCTGAGCCAGTTTTTTTACGGCTTCGATGAAGTTTAGCTTCTCATATTCCTGCACAAAAGTGAAGACGTTGCCGGCCTTTCCGCAGGCGAAGCACTTGAAAATCTGTTTGGGCTGGCTTACATACATGGAAGGTCGCGTATCATCGTGAAAAGGGCATACTCCACGCCAGTTTGACCCCATATGTTTCAGGGGTACATAGGCTTGGATTACATCCACAATGTCATTTGCCTGGCGAATTTGGTCGATCAGGTGGTTGTCCAACGCTCTTCCTTATATTTTTACTACCGTTACCCCGCTTCCGCCTTCAAACATGGGCGGGGTCTCGATGCTTTTAACATTCTTTTTTCGGGAAAGATACTCGCGCACCTTGGTTCGGAGGGCTCCGGTTCCTTTTCCGTGTACGATTCGAAGAGTACTGAAGCCGGTGAGGGCAGCGTTATCCAAAAATTCATCTATGAGGGGCATCGCTTCGTCGAAAGTGAGTCCCAAAAGCTTCAGTTCCGTCTGAACCTTTGCATTTACTTTACTGGATGTAAGCGGTACTGCCGGTTCTGTTGCGGTTTGTGTACTACGGTAGAGATTGCTCAGTCTGGTTTTGAAGCCGATACCGTTCATATCCACAGTAGCTTCTTTGCCATTGATGGACAGTATTTGTGCTTCCGCTTCAAAATCTGCCAGCCAGACGCGATCTCCCACCTTGGGATTATCCGCTTTGATGCGGCCTTCGCTGTTGCTTCGTTTCAGTTCGCGGTTCAGTTCGTCATTCTGTATGGAAATATCATGCAATTTTCTTTCCGAAAGCTTGCGGCGTTCTTCTTTGTCCAATGCTTTCAGCTCGTTCAACTCTCTATTATACAGCTTTTGGAAGCCTATTAGCTCGGTCTGCAATTCTTTGATGTGTTTCAGGCGTCTTGCTTTCAGTTCAGTTTGCCATTCTCTTTCTTTGTCGTCCAATTCGTTAAGGCGATTCTGTATGTTCCGGGTTTTCAATTCGTATTGATAGATGCTTTTTGCCAGGTCCTTCTTCTGATCCTGCAGTGTTTTGATTAGGTTGCTAAACTCCAGGTTTTGACTGCCGGCAAGTTCTCTGGCGCGGTCAATCAAACTGGGATCGATACCCAGAGAGGCAGCTACTTCGATGGCAAAGCTGTCGCCGGGAATGCCGATATTGAGGTGGTAGGTGGGGATTAAAGAACGCATGTCAAATTGCATGGCGGCATTCACGCAGTGTGGATGAGATTCGGCGAAGACCTTCAGAGCGGTGTAGTGCGTGGTCACAATGCCTTTCACACCTTTTTCGGTAAGCTGTTCCAAAATAGCCTGAGCTAAAGCGGATCCTTGCTGGGGATCAGTAGCAGCACCGATCTCGTCTATCAGGATCAGGCTGCTGGTTTTGGCACTTTTCAGCATGCTTCCGATCTTGTCCAGATGAGAGCTGAAAGTGGAGAGAGCATTCTCGATGGATTGATCGTCTCCGATATCAGCTAAAACTTCTGTGAAGCAACCGATCTCGCTTTCTTCATCTACTGGAACCGGCAAGCCTGTCATAGCCATCAAGGTAATGAGCCCTACGGCTTTCATTAGCACAGTCTTCCCGCCGGTATTGGGTCCGCTGAGCACCAGCATGTTGTAGCTTTCACCCAAATTTAGATTGAAGGGTATTACTTTATGAAAACCGTTTGTACCTTCTTCGGCGATCTTTTTCAGGATCAAAAGGGGATGTCGGGCGCTCTGTAGCCGTAGTACGGGATCTTCACGCATCTGCGGTACTCTAGCCTTGATACTGTTTGCCACGCGTGCTGCCGCATAAAGGAAATCCAGACGGGCGAGATGTTTCTGATTGTTCAGTAACTCGCGTTTATGTACGCGGATGGAAGTGGAGTATTCGCTGAGAATGCGGTAGATCTCGCGCTTTTCTTCATCTTTCAGGAGCTGCAGTTCATTGTTCAAGGGTACTATTTCTGCAGGCTCGATGAAGACGGTGGCACCTTTGGCAGAATGGCTCTGAACTATGCCCGGAACGAAAGAAGCTGCGGATTCTTTAACTGGAATTACAAAACGATCGTCTCGCTGAGTTACGAACTTCTCCTGTAGAAAACCTTCCATGCGGGGTTCGGTAAGCATGTTTTGCATTGTGCGCTGAACCCGGCTGCGCAGACTGCTGATACTCCGCCGGATGCGCCCGAGTTCCGTCGATGCGCTGTCCAGGATGTCGCCTTCGGGATCAAAGATACGATCGAAAGCCTGGCGAATCTGGGGCAGAGGGACTACTCGCTTTACTATCTTTTGAGCCAGTGGCAGTTCATCAAAAGCGGAGATGCTTTCCCCCAGCACTGTAGCCAGAGAGGAATTCTGGCAGATCAGCTTCAGTTCCTCGTAATCAAAGATGCCGGTAGAGCTATCTTCAAAGAGGAAAGAGATGTCGCATAGATCGAAAAAATCGAAGGTGATGCCTTGCTCCAGGGCGTTTTGAAAGGCAGCGATTAGGTTTTGGGAAGCGCACATGGCGTTGATGTCGGTGAGCGGCTTCAGTTCCCTTATCTGCAGCTTGCCCAAATCGCTGTGACAACTTGCTGCCAGGTGACCCAGCAGCAGTTTGAATTCCCGATCGGTCATTTTGATTCGTCTTCCCGCTTCTGCAGAAACTCAGGCATTTTGATGTAGTTCATCCTGTTTTTTAGATTCAGTTTTGCAAACATATCCTCTTTCAGCTGTTGCACTCCCACGTACACCCGGTGTTTTTCAGGATTTTTCAGCGGTTCAGAAAGCTTTGGTATATAGTCCATTACAACGCTGAAAATGATTACCAGGATTAGTCCGTTCAAAAATCCTAGGATAGCGCCCAAGCTTCGGTCTATCCACGATAACTTCATGGCACGGATGAAGCGTTCGAAAATCCATATTACAAAGCGCACTATCACTACAATGAGGACGAGGATCAGCACCACTGCGATGATGGTGGAAAGGGTCTTGCTATGCCCATATTTCAGCATCAATTGATTTGCAAGCAGAGGATAGTAATGACCCACTAGGAAGAAGGCCAGAACAACTCCGGCAAATTGAACTACCGCTCCTATCAGGCCGCGTCTGATACCAATGACAGTACATACCAGCATAAGTGCCAAAATTATCCAATCTATCACGGCCATAATGTGCTCCCTTTTGCCATAAAAAGCATACAGGGATGCGCATTGATCCCTGTATGCCGTATTAATCTTACAATAAAGCTTGGCTTTATTTCATGTAGCGTTGCATCCGACGCTGGATTTTCAGCATCTTGCGACGTGCAGCGTTCGCTTCGCGTTTCTTCTTTACGCTAGGCTTCTCGTAGGCCTGATGCTTCTTTATTTCCGAAAGAATTGCGGCTTTCTCGCATTTCTTTTTAAAGCGCTTCAAGAGATAATCGAAGGATTCGTTTTCTTTTGACACTACTGTCGGCAATCAAATCACCACCTTTTGTTTATGATTTAAGAAATGCCAATTTCTTGGCTGCTGGAATTATGTCAAGCAGGAAATTTGCTACAGGCGAAACATCGGCTCAATTGGCCTGGAAAAGGGCTACTGGCGGTAAAGACAGTCTGCAAAGCCAAAAAAGATTTGACACAAATCAGTAGCACAGGACTCTGCCTTTGGCACTAATACAATAAACTAACTACTAGAAAAATAAAATAACGGAGTAACAATGAACACACAACCTTATGCAGAACCTTGGCGCATCAAAATGGTGGAGCCTGTAAAGATCCTGAGCCGGGAAGAACGTGCCGCAAAGATCAAAGCCGCGGAATATAACCTCTTCAATCTTGACGCTGAAGACGTGTATATCGATCTTCTTACTGATTCCGGTACCGGTGCGATGAGTGACCGGCAATGGTCTGCTCTGATGCAGGGCGACGAGAGTTATGCAGGGTCCCGCAGCTTTTTGCGCATGAAGAAGGTGATCAACGAAATATTGGGCTTTCCTTATGTGATACCCACTCATCAGGGCCGTGCCGCCGAAAACGTGTTGTTCTCTGCCACTATCAAAGCCGGAGACATCATTCCCGGTAATGCCCATTTTGATACCACCAAGGGGCATATCGAATTTCGCAGAGCCATTCCTGTGGATTGCACTGTGGACGAGGCCGGAGATCCCACTCTGGAGCTGCCATTCAAAGGGAATATTGATGTCAAAAAGCTGGAAGCCTGTATTGCCGAACATGGTGCGGACAACATTCCCATGGTGATTCACACCGTTACCTGCAACACCGGAGGCGGGCAACCAGTATCCATGGCAAATATCAAGGCAGTCTCAGCAGTCTGCAAAGCCCATAAAATCCCGCTGATATTCGATTCTGCCCGTTTTGCCGAAAATGCCTATTTCATCAAAGTGCGCGAAGATGGTTATCAGAATAAAAGCATCAAAGAAATCGTGAAAGAGATGTTCAATTATGCAGACGGTATGACTATGAGTGCGAAGAAAGACGCAATCGTAAACATTGGCGGATTCATCGCTTTGCGTTCTTTGGAGACATATCGCGAGTGTGCTACGTTCAACATCATGTTCGAAGGTTACCTTACCTATGGCGGTATGAGCGGCAGGGATATGGATGCCCTGGCGGCAGGATTGATGGAGAGTACAGAATATGACTATCTGCATGCCAGAGCATCTCAGGTAAAATACCTGGGAGACAAGCTCATTGCTATGGGAATCCCGATAGTAAAGCCGGCCGGTGGTCACGCCATCTATGTGGATGCCAAAAGTGTATTTCCTCATATCCCGCAGATTCAATATCCTGCGCAGGTATTGGCGGTAGCATTATACGTGGAAGCGGGAGTTCGCGGAGTGGAGATAGGCACAGTATTGGCAGATCGAGATCCTGTGACCCGTGAAGAACGTCCTAGTAAAATGGAATTGCTGCGTCTGGCGATACCGCGCCGCGTATATACAAACAACCATATGGACGTGGTTGCGTGGGGCTTGGAGCAAATCTGGCCAAAACGCCAGAGCTACAAAGGCCTGAAGATAAAATACGAAGCGCCGATTATGCGGCATTTCACCGCTACCTTTGAAACACTGTAAACATGTTTGATCATCGCGGGCTTCTTTATCCCTGATACCCGCATACCTTATATAGCCAAGCCGCACTTTATGCTTGACACAAAGTGCGACTCGTGACTTTTGGCTTGAAAATACAAAAAAATCCGGGAGATAAGCATGAACATTATTGATGACCTGTTCTATACCGATAGCCACGAGTGGGTGAGAGTTGATGGAGACATCGCCACAATCGGCATTAGTGATTTTGCTCAGCACGAGCTGGGAGACATAGTTTTCGTAGAGCTACCTGAAGTGGGTATGAAGGTTTCTGCCGGCGAACCCTGCGGATCCATCGAAGCCGTTAAAGCCGTTGAAGATCTCATCTCACCGGTTTCCGGGAAAATCACCGAGCGCAACACCGATCTGGAAGACAGCCCTGATCTCATCAACAAATCCTGTTATGAAGACGGCTGGATCATGAAGGTACGCCTCAGCAACACCGATGAGCTGGAAAATCTGCTCAGTGCGGTAGAATACAAGAAGATTATTCCCGAATAAAAACCGGTTCGGTTTCGCCGTCTTTGATAGAAAAAAGCGATAGCTTCCTGATCATTCTCTCTGCCCCTTCTGGAGGTGGGAAAAGCACGATTTTACACGAAATCCTGCAGCGGTTGGATAACGTGGATTATTCCGTAAGCTACACTACCCGCAGCCCCAGAGGCGAAGAGCAAAATGGAGTTCACTATCATTTTGTGAATCAAAAGGAATTTGAAAATCGCAGAGCAGATGGAGACTTTCTGGAATATGCCAAGGTCTTTGGTAAAAGCTGGTATGGCACTTCCATCTCCTACATCAAGTCCCGCTTGGCGCTATCACGTCATGTGATAATGGATATCGATGTTCAGGGCGCTTCACAGATTGCCGCTACAGATATTCCCTATGTAAAGATCTTCATCATCCCGCCATCCATGAAGGTTCTGAAAGATCGGCTGATCAAACGGGGCACGGATAGTGCGGAGGATATCCAGAGAAGATTGGATACTGCAAAAAAAGAACTTGCCTGCATTCCTGAATATGATTACTTGGTAATCAATGATATATTGGAAGATGCTATCCAAAATGTAATGAGCATTATCAAGGCGGAAGAAAACCGCATATCAAGATACAAGCAACCCATGCAAGGTTTCTTGGGAGAGGAGAAATAAATGATAAACGAAAAGATTGAAGGTTTCCTGGAAAAGGTAAACATGAACTACTTGTTCTGCCTTCTCTCAAAACTGGAAGCGCAGCGCATCAATCAGTTCCCCAGCTTCGTGAAAAACAAGTTTGACAAGAAGATAACTGTGTTGTCTATGGAACACGTTGCTGCCAATGAGGTCCCGGATTACATCAATGAACTGGCTGAAGCTGAACAAGCGATGGCTGCAGAGCGGGCCTTGTTTGAAGACAATGAAGAGGGCGACGATTTTACCGAAGAGACCATCGATGATTCCGCAAAGTTTGCCCGGGAAATCCAAGCTTCGGATCCCTCCGAATACGATAGCTTCGAAGTAGTGAAAGATCCCTTCGCAGAAAGCGATGACGACGAAGATATCGACGACTTTGACGATGATGACGACGACGAAGATGACGATGAATAATGTCACGCCGTGCACTCGTTCAATATCTTGAACTCTTAAAACAAAGCGGCATCCGGTATCTGTATCGCAGTCCGGATTCAGATCCAGAGCAGCAGGACAGGCAGCAATTGCTGGACAGCCTGCGCACACGTTACTCAGATTGTACAAAGTGTCCTCTAGCCGCCGGACGGATCAATCTGGTTTACGGAGAAGGTAATCCCTTTGCCACAGTGATGATCATCGGAGAAGCTCCCGGTGATAAAGAAAACCTGAGTGGCAGACCATTTGTGGGTGCTGCAGGTCAGCTTCTGGACAAGATGCTGGCTGCTATCCATCTGAATCGCGAAAACATATATATCGCAAACATTGTAAAATGCCGCCCGGAGGGGAACCGTAATCCAAGTCAGGATGAACGCTTGGCCTGTCTGCCATACCTGGTAGAGCAGATCCAAATCATCCGCCCCCGTATGCTTTTAGTGATGGGACTGGTGGCCGCACAGACACTCTTTGGAAACACAGAGACTCTGTCATGGAACCGCAGCCATCGCAACGAGTTTATGGGCATTCCGGCCTGGGCAACATATCATCCCGCCGCGCTCTTGCGCAATCAACATTGGAAACGGCCGGCCTGGGAAGACTTGCAGGAATTTCAAAAAGCATACGAAAGTCTGACAAATGCGTAAGACAATACTGCTATCCGTCATTCTCCTGATAGTAATCTCTTCCAGAGCCAAGGTTCTAATCTATGGTGATACCCGCAACTTCCCGGAGGTACACCGGGAACTGATCGGAGAGGTTCAAGACCTGTGTGTGGAAGCCATCTTTCACACTGGGGATCTGAATCAAAGGGGAAAGGCGCAGAGTGAATACGACTCGTTCAAAGAGATTATCTCTCCGCTAAAGGCTCCATTCTATGTTGCCAGAGGAAATCACGAAAAAGACCTTGCTCTATTCCTGGATAACTTCAGTTCAGCAGAGGGGCGCAGCTATTATAGCGTTGTCCACGATTCCCTGAAATTCGTAGTACTGGACAGTAATCTCTCCCTCCTGCCCAATACCGGGCAATACCGCTGGATGCTAAATGAACTGGAAAGCGCCGATCTCCCCATAGTGTTGATTTTGCACCATCCCATCTTCAGTTCTGGGTATCATGGCGATGAATTGGGCTTGCAGTACTATCTGCCCCAGCTACTGAAGAAACATCGAGTTGCAGCGGTAATCAGCGGACATGAACACAGCTTTGAACACCTCAGATGGGAAGGTTTGAATTTCTTTGTGTCCGGTGGAGGCGGTGCACCTTTGCGGGAGAGGGAAAATCACGATCCTCGTTCTCTATACTTCAATATGACTCATCATTACAATCTCCTCAGCAGAAAGTCCAACTCCTTACTGTGGCAGTGTTTTGACCTCCAAGGCAATTTGCTTTACGAATGCAATGTATATCTACCCTGAGTAAACATGAACAACAAGGTGCTGGCTATTAATGATCTTTCCGGATTTGGCAATACTTCGCTGATGGCCTTGATTCCTCTTTTATACAAGTATGGGTTGGAAGTGTGCGCCCTACCTAGCTCCTTGCTTTCCTCCAATACGTGTTTTCCTGGTTACCAGCTATTGGCTACAGATGTATTCATGAAGGATTGTCTGAAACACTGGCAGGAATTGGGGATGGAATTCGGTGCAATCTATAGCGGATTCCTGGGCAATCCGCAGCAAGTGGATACCGTGCTGGAAGCGATTGAGACGCTTGCTATCACAGAAACACTTGTGTTGATCGATCCGGTAATGGCAGACAATGGTGAACTTTATCCCTGTTATGACGAACATATGATATTGGCTATGCGTCGTTTGATTGCAAAGGCAGACATTATCACTCCAAACTTCACCGAGGCCTGTTTTCTGGCTGGAATCGATCCCAGGGATGATGCGGGAGAAGAGTGTTTCAATACTATTTGCAACAAACTACACGATTTAGGAGCTTGTGAGCTCATCATTACAGGTGCTCCGGGCGTAAAGGACGGCTGTAACATTATCTATTCTGCTTCTCCAAATACACAATTACAAAGCTATGCGTGTCAATACATCCCTTGTTTTTTCACCGGTACTGGCGATATCTTCAGCACTTTGATGCTGGTCTATATGCTTAAGGGCATACCGAGACCGGAAGCCATCACCAAAGCTGCGGATTTCATCTACAATGCCATCAACCATTCTCTGGCCAAAGGAAGGGATGGCAGAGCCGGAGTGCTGTTGCAGGACATTCTGCAAACAGGAGAATATGGATGCCAGTAAATGATCGGGAATGCATGAATCCCGTACCGTGGAGTTGATTTGTTTTTTCCCGGCGCTTGCGTAAGCGATCTGGACGGTACGCTGTTACCGCATAACAGCACAATCAGCAGGGAAGACCTGCACACTCTGGAAGAGCTCTCCGAGAAAGGAATATGCAGAGTGCTGGCTACTGGCCGTTCGCTTTATAGTATGCGTAAAGTGGTGCCTAGAAGTGCTCCTTTCGATTATGTGATCTTTGCCACCGGTGCCGGGATAATGGATTGGCATAGCCAAGAGCTTATCTACAGTCAAAACTTGGACGGGGAGCAGATTAGCCGCGTTTGTGCTGTATTGGAGGAGTTAAATCTGGACTATATGCTGCACAACGCCATCCCTGAAACTCACCATATGCAGTATAAGGCGTTCAATGGTATTCCGGATTTCCTGCAGCGAGTGGAGATTTATCGCGAGTATGCCACTCAATTGCGGGCAGATCAAGCCCCCAATTGGGATCAGGCCACTCAGTTCCTCGCCATTGTGGATAGCCACCGCAAGGATATCTATGACAGCCTGTCACGTCTTTTGCAACCTCTTACCATTATCCGCACCACATCGCCATTGGATTTCTCCTCGCTGTGGATAGAGATCTTTGCTCCGGGTGTGAACAAGGGTAGTAGCTTGGAATACTTGTTGAAACACATAGGCTTATCACTCTCTCAGAGTATGGTTGTGGGAAATGATTACAACGACTTGCAGATGTTGAAGATATGTCCGAATGCCTATGTGACGGCAAACGCACCGGAGAGCATGAAAAAAGAGTTCAGAACAGTAGATCTTTGCAAGGACAACGGCTTTTCCGAGGCTGTAGAGCTTTGGCTGGAAAGTGCCGGACTTGGCTGAACATCACGTAACTATAAAGATAAAATGAGAATAACTGGAAAAGAATAACTTGTTATGAAAACAATCGTTTTGCTCTCAATTTCAAACATCTTCATGACCTTTGCCTGGTATGGTCACCTGAAATACAAATCATCTCCCATTATCAAGGTGATCCTCATCTCCTGGTTTATAGCATTCTTTGAATATTGCTTCCAAGTGCCCGCAAACCGAATCGGCTACGGTGTTTACAATGCCTATCAGTTGAAAACCATTCAGGAAGTGATTACTTTGGTTGTATTTAGTGTATTTTCTGTCCTATATCTCAAGGAAGAACTACGCTGGAATTATGTAGTGGGCTTTTTTCTGATCGTGCTGGCTGTGTTCTTCATCTTCAAGAAGTGGTAGCCAGCTCCTCCCAGTATGCCACGGCTCTGCGCAGATGTGGGATTACGATGGATCCTCCCACCACAAGGGCGATATTCATGGCTTCCAGCAGTTCGTCTGTGCTTACTCTCGCATTATAACACTGATCCAAGTGATAACAGATACAATCGTCACAGCGTAACACCATGGAAGCTACCAAGCCCATCAATTCCTTGTGTTTGGCGGAAAGTGCTCCCTCAGAGTAAGCCGCTTGATCCAAGGCAAAGAAGCGTTTGATATTCAAGTTGGCTTTGTCCAGAGTAATCTTCGTAAGCTTTGCCCGCTGTTTCCTGAAATCACTCACTCTCATACTCTCTCCTTCTGAACGCTTTTCAACAGCGACATCAGATCAGCTTTATCCGGTATTACCGGGCTGATCACGGTGTTTCTGGCGGCTAGAATCTGGTCTGTCCAAGAGTATAAAAGGGCATCGTCCGCATCCACTTTCAGCTTGATCGGAAACGCATCCAACCACTCCAGAAAACCTTCCATAGTCATGCCTAAACTGGCAAAAAGCTGATCCAGTTCTGCTTTTACAGCAGGATAATAGTAGCGCATGATGATCTCGATGAACATGCCGTTGGCAAGACCGTGTGGGGTGTTGTACTCTGTGGTGAAGGGGTAACCTATAGCATGCTGCAAGGTTGTGCTGGTATGTGCAATGGTGATGCCTCCATACATCGATGCCAAACACAATGCATTACGGGCTGGCAGATAACCGGGATTCTTCAGGCAGGTCTGCAAGTTATCTTTGATGAGGGATATTCCGCGAAAGATCATGGGGTACAAGAGCGGATTACGCATGGAGCTGTAGATGCCTTCAAGTAGATGTGAAAGCGCATCAATGGAAGTGTTCAGGCTGATCCGTGGAGAAAGGCTCAATGTGTATTTTGGATCCACTATCGCCAGCCGGGGGAAGAGCAATTCGCAACCAAAACCAGCCTTCTTGTGAGAGCTCTTGTCCGTTAGGACACTGTATTGCGTAGTCTCAGAGCCTGTTCCGTGAGTAGTGGGAATGGCTACGATGGGGTAGGCATTCTGGTGCATTTCGGCATCGTATAACTGGTCAATCAGCAGGTCATTGGCAGCGGCTAGCGAGATGGCTTTGGCGGCATCCAGCGGGCTGCCTCCTCCTATTCCGATCACAAAATCGCATGCCTCTTTTATGAGTTGCCCTTTCCCGGCTATGATCTGCGTAGTGTCGGGGTTTTCAGAGATTTCTGCAAATACACTGTGGGCAATACCCTTGGAATCCAGTAAGGGCAAAAGATCGCTCATCACTCCGCTTTTGACAGCGCTGCTTTTCCCACATACGATCAGGGCTTTTTTGCCCATAGATGGTAAGTATGCGCCGGCTTCATTAAGGGCATCGGCGCCAAAGCATATTCTGGTTGGCAGGTACAGCATGATATTACTCCCAAAATGGTCTTTGAGCTAAATCAATACGAGCAGGGGCTGGGTGTCAAGACATATCCGCATTATTTGTTGCAGGAACGTATAGCTGGTGTAGCACATGTTACCGAAGTATGCCTTTCAATGGGCATCTCCATGGCTGCCTCAATGGTTAAAACTATGCCGAAGCAGATATAAAGGCGTTATCATCGAGTGAGCACTAGATCATAACGGGATGATAACAGCTTCATCACCACTTAATCCAAGGAGAAAGAAAACCCCAGGCACTGGGCTTGGGGTATTTCAATAATGTATTAATACTTATTTTACCCAGACCATACGGCGGGTTTTGTTATATTTACCGGCCTTCATACGGTAGAGATAAATGCCGCTAGCCAGAGTTTTGCCATCGTCATCTTTTCCGTCGTAGAGCCAGGTGTAGCTGCCTTCGGCTTTATTGCCGGGGCGATAGCTGCGTACCAATTGGCCGCGGATATTGTAGATGTCGATATGCACTTCTGAAGCATCGGTAAGGCTATAGGGGATGTAGGTTCTGTTTTTTGCGGGATTGGGGTAGTTCTGATACAGGGCATTCTTCTCCAAACCAGGCACCAGTACGTCTTTGTGGGCGGATGAGCTGCCGGAAACTATGTAGATGTTGTCGATAGTCCAGCCCGGATCGGTCAATTCATCGGCGATGCCAACATCGCGCAGTCGGAAGCGCAAGTATATCCTTTGTCCAGCGAAATCAGAAAGATAGGCATATTCCTTTTGCCACCAGTCATGGCGTCCGGATTTTATCCAGATTTCCTGCCATGAGCTGCCGTCCGTAGATACTTCCACGGTTACCGGATCAAAGTTCCATTCGGTATAAACATGCGAATCGAAGTGCAGTAAGGGATTTCCAGTAAGAGGAATATCGATCGGAGTTTTGGTGGCAATCCACACATCGCAGTTTCTGGCGTAGTGTCCGCGTCCACCCCAGCTATCCGTTATGGCATTCCCGTTCACACTCAATTCATCCTGCAGCAACCAGGGACCGTTGATCTCCCAATTGTCTGTGCCCTGTTCCCAGGTTTCAGAGAAAATGATATTGGCTTCTCCCAGTTCAAAGCTGATTTGAGAAGCTCCGGGAGCGATAGCCAAGTTTTCCAGGTATGGATAATAACCATTATTCCAGATTTCTATGGGATACGTGCCTTCAAAACCTTCGTATTGATAGGCACCTACTATGTTCAGTTCGTCTGGAATAAAGTCCTTGATGATGATCCTGGCGGGGATGCTCATGCCATTGCTGCTCACATAGCCGTGCAGTTGAGCGCTTTGTTTGGGGCTAAGCTCCGGATTGCGAGTGGTTCTGCCGGTGTTATATACAGTAACGTTGGTGATGACGGTGTCCCAATAACCCTTCTTGCGGGCTTGAATAGTGTAGTTGCCTTGGGGAAGGACTTTCCAAAAGCGTCCGGTATCAGGTGAACTGGTGCGGGGAACGAACCATGGTGCGTGTTTTTCGGGGATTATGATCTCAGCTTCCAGGGCTTCTCCGGTAACGCTGTCTATCACAGTTCCCGTAAGCATGGATGTGGAAGGAACATCGGTGGAATAGTTCAAAGCGCGGTTTAGCATCCACCAAACGCCCTCGCTGGCGCGATCAACGGTATCCAGCATCATTGGTTCCTCTGGCTGCAGATTGCTGGTGCCGACCTCGATGAGAAGCTGGATGGTGCCATATTCCTTGTACATCCAATCGTGGAAAGCTCCTCTGCGGCTGGCATTGGGATAGTATTCGTAGGGTTGGCCGTTCTCTTTATGGATTGCAGTAGCCACGCCCTGTGCGATGCTCTGGGCAAAAGCAAAATCGGGAGAGGGACGCACATCTTTCCAGTTATAAGAAAAATAGACTTTTTCGGAGAAATTGCCAGAGCGTGAGGAGTGCCAGCAGATGCTATATACAAATTTCTTCTGGTCGCACAATGCTTTGATGGCTTGGTTCTCGCTTTCGCTCATGGGAGCGGGTCCGCGATAATAGTCGTAAACCTCATCGCCACCGGGTTGCATCAGGGTGTCGCCATGAGCCCAGTTGAAATCGAAATTACGGTTGATGTCCACACCGTCGATATCATAACCAACGCGCGTATCGAAGTCCAAGATACCATTGTTGTTATTATCACGTTTGTTTTTGCGGTAAGATGTATCCATGTTTGCGGTTACCACATTGTGTCCTTCCGGATTCAAAGTGGGCACCCACCATGTATCCAACTGATTGATCCACTTTATATATGGGCTGGATTGATTGTTTTGCAAGATTTCTTTGGCGTTGCTGAGTGTGATCTGTACGCCCAAAACTTCCTCAGCATGAACCTGACCCACAAAGAGTAGTGCGGGACGGTTCCAAGACCCCTCAAGCTGTTGAACATCGTTGGATATTTGCAGGGCATAGATGGGGATTGAATCATGTTCAGAGTAGCCGATAATGTGGACTTTGGCCATAGTGGGATACTGATCTTCCAGGGCAAAAAGCTCACTGGTGGCTTCCTCGTAAGTGTGATAGCACTCGGGGAGAGGAAGGTTTACCTGAGCGAATAGAATCAGGGGAATAAAGGCCATCAACAGGCATATGAGGCGTAATCGCATTATATACTCCATAATTATTAACATTTACGGTTTATTGGATGCAATTTCTGCTCCAAACGGTGATTATATCGTTCAGACTTGGCCCAGATAGGCTTCCAGCAGCTTTAGCGTGTTGTCGATGGCTTGAGTGTGAGTGCGCTCGTAACCGTGAGAGGCAAACACTCCGGGGCCGATAAGGCCGTGTTTGATGTCATAACCGGCTCTCAATGCGCCTTCCACATCTGAACCATAGTAAGGATAGATGTCCACCGCATATTGCAGATTCATCTTTTTGGCGAGCTTGATCAGGGCATCGGTAACGTCCCAATCGTAGGGTCCACCGGAATCCTTGGCGCAGATGGAAACCTTGCATTCGTCGGTTCCCAGGTCGTCGCCTACAGCACCCATATCTACGGATATCATCTCCACGGTGTCATCGGGAAATCCTGATGCTGCGCCATGGCCAACTTCTTCGTAGGTGGTGAAGAGAATACCAGTCTTCCTGGTGAGTTTCAGTTTACCGTCACGAACTTCTTTGGCTAAGGCCAGCAGTACTCCGGCACTGGCTTTATCATCCAGATGGCGGCTCTTGATGAAGCCGGAATCGGTGTGAATGGTACGGGAATCCAGGGAAACAAAATCTCCGGGTGAAATTCCGAGTTTCTCGGTGTCGGCTTTGCTTTTCACGATCTCATCGAGGACTATCTCCATGTTGTTGTCGTCACGTTTACTGGTACCGGAATCGCTATAAACGTGCACTGCCGGACCGTTTATATATACCGTTCCGGAGTAGCGTTTGCCATCTCTGGTGTGAACGGTAACGTTTTCGTTTTCAATGTTGTTTTCAGGGTAGCCGCCGATCTTGGTGAAACGCAATCTGCCGTTGCCTTTGATGGCGCGAACCATAGCCCCAAGTGTATCGATATGTGCGGCAAGAATCAGGGGATTGCCCTCGCCGCCCAGATTGGCCAATACTGAGCCCTTTCGCGAGACTTGAGCTTCATAGCCCATGGCACTCAGTTCTTCAATTAGATACTTGGTCGCCACCTTGGTGAATCCGGTGGGGCTGGGAGTTTTGCACAGAGCTAAAATCTGCTCTACGGCGTAGCGTGTGTAATCCATAAGTTCTCCAATTTATGTAAATTCTATTGCTTTGCGAATATCGAAAGGCATCTATTGTAATAATTGCGATTGGCGGCAACAATGGAACTAAGATCGGGATCAGGGATCTGCTGGGCTTCAGCGATAGTGCGTTCCACCAGAGGAAAGATGCCGGTGAAGGGGATTTTCCCTTCCAAAAAGAGTTTCATTGCCGCTTCCACGGCAGCATTCATCACTGTGGGCAGAATCCCGCCCTGTTTGGCGACTTCCAGGCCCAGATAATACAAAGGGTAGCGTTCGGCTGAAATGTCTTCAAAACTAAGTTGTGGCAGCTCCAAGAGATTGGTTTGCACCAATTCCGATTGCCAGCGCTCTGGATAACTGAGAGCGTATAGAATGGGGAGGCTCATGTCTGGCGAGCTTATCTGAGCCAGCATAGAGCCATCGCGGAATTGCACCAAGGAATGAATGATGGACTGGGGATGGATGACTGCTTCGATGCGTTCGTAGGGCATATCGAAGAGCCAGTGTGCTTCCATCACCTCCAGAGCTTTGTTGAACATGGTAGCGCTATCCAGAGTAACCTTTGCGCCCATATCCCAATTTGGGTGTTTTAATGCCATTTGGGGTGTGATGCGGGAGAAATCCTGCAAAGGCAGAGTTCGGAACGCACCGCCGGAAGCAGTGATGATGAGCTTTTGTACTTCATGATGAGGGTGCTTGCCCAAGGCTTGAAAGATGGCGGAGTGTTCACTATCTACAGGCAGGATTTGTCCAGGTTTCTTCAACTTCTGAACCAGATGTCCGCCCATCACAAGAGATTCTTTGTTTGCCAAAGCCAGTTGTTTGCCTCTTTGCAGGATGGCGAAAGTGGCTTCAATACCTGCAGATCCGCCGATGGCGTTCAAACCGATATCGTAATCCGCATCATCCAGAAGCGCCAGCAGAGCCTGCCTGCCGAAATACACTTTCTGTTCGGGGCATTCATCCCGGATACTCTGCTGCATCTTGGGAT
>JALOBM010000029.1 GCA_023228285.1 Candidatus Cloacimonadota bacterium
TAGGTGTAGGAAAGATTAGTCAATGACCCTGTATACTTTAAAGGGTTACCACTCACTTTTAAGACACTTTTGGACACTTTTAAGACAAACTTTTAAGACAATCCGCAATCGCAATCCTTTCATTATCGATTATGCCATGTTGATCTAGATATAATACTGTTATCGTCCTATGTCCACTCGATGATAACGGCTTGATATCAGCTTCGATACCCAATGGAGCAGAGTGATGCAGATGGGAAGCAGTTAACTTGAGTCCGTTCTCCCAAATTATGCTCAGTAGAAAAACAGCAGTTTTCTGGGCAAACAATAAAGCCCGATTCCAGAGAATCGGGCAATTATCAGAAATGCTTTATTACAAAGGCAGAGAGACTTTCTTTCCCGTCTTGGCAGAACGGTAAATAGCCTGGATGATCTCAACCGACTTTCTGCCATCTCGTCCATCGGTGGAAGGCTCGGCTTTCCCAAGCAGTACATCTACCACGTTGCGGTAGTAGGGATTGTGACCGAAGCCATAAACGTTTGGCGGAGTGTAGTTTGTGTCCATAGCAATGCGATCATCATCATCATAATCTTCAAATTCCCATTTCTCGATCTTGTTAACTGCTACTCCACCTACTTTTACGATGCCCTTTTCACCGATGATCGTGATGGAGCCTTCGAAGTTTTTGGGATATGTAAGCATAGTCACGTTTATGGTGGCAATAATACCGCTTCTAAAATGCAGGATGGCACTTCCGGTATCTTCCGCTTCGATCTTTCGTGCCATTGTGGCAGTGAAGGCAGATACGCTATCCACATTGCCCAAAAGCCAATAAATGGCATCTACATAGTGACTGGCCTGGTTCATGTAAGCCCCGCCGTCAAACTCCCATGTACCGCGCCATTTGGCAGCGTCATAATAGGATTGGGGACGTTGCCAGAACACATTTGCCTGGGCCATGTAGATCCTGCCAAAGCGGTTTTTATCTACCGCTCTTTTTAGGAGCTGCATCGTGCTATTGAGACGGTTTTGCTTCACTACAAAAAGCCTTACATGGTTCTCATCACAAGCTCTGATCAGTTTATCTGCAGTCTCGATATTGATCGCCATAGGTTTTTCGGTGAGGACATTCACTTTTGCTTTTGCCACATCCACTCCCATGTCCGGATGCATCCCACTGGGAGTACAAATAGACACTAAGTCCATTTTTTCGTTCTTCAGCATCTCATGATGGTCAGTATAGACATTCTTGATGCCATGCTCTTGTGCAACTTGTTGCGCTCTTTCGGGGACACAATCACAAACCGCAACGAATTCTGCTTCAGGGATTTGCGAGATCGCATCCAGATGATTCTTTGAAATTCTACCGCAGCCTATCAGGCCCAGTTTCACTTTTTGCATCGCCACTACTCCTTTTTGAATGAATTATTTTATCTACGCGTTCGGTTATCAGCTTACTGATCGCTTCTGGTGAGTACTTCTTTTGTACCAGTGCCCGGCCCGATTTGCCGATCTGAGCTCTGGCAACATCGTTTTTCAGCAGATATGCAGCCTTGGTTACAAAGCCATGATTATCTTCCGCAATCATCAGTTCCACTTCATCGTGAGCATCCAGGCTTTGCGCCACATTGGGGGTCGTGATCACGGGAATACCGCAAGCCATCGCTTCCAGAGCTTTGTTTTGAATACCAGCGCTGAAATACATCGGTGCTATGAAGATATCACTATCCATCAATGCCTGATAGAGGTCTTCCACATATCCCAACACTTTGGTATTGTTTACTCCATGTAAAAGCTTGATCTCCGGGACAGGTGCGGCTCCTACGATCACAAATTCCAACTGGGGAAACTCATGTAATAGCGCCGGCATGATCTTTTTGCATACATTTTGAGCTGCTACAATATTGTGGGCAACACTCATGTTTCCTGTGAAGATCAGACGCATCTTCAGTCCGGTATCTTCGTGCAAAGGTGGGATATACACTTGGTTTGGCAGCACCACACTTCGATGATGATCCTTCAGACCCAGCTTTTGAATGTCAACAGGAGATATCACCCAGTTTTCCGCAAAGAGATTTGCCACGCGCTCTTCGTATTTGGCTGTGCGAGCTGCCTCTACTTTGAAAAACAGCTTTCTGATACCTCTAAGGTGACTCAAACTGCGGTTGTACTCCAGAGAGATGCAATCAGTATAATCCAGAATTACTTTGGAGTCTCTAAGCATTCTGGCATACGGAACCATGCGGATAAGATGAGTATATACGAGATCAAATCTATGCTGTTCTGCCAATTCTTCTATCAGGTTAAACAGCTTCTTATTGCGATAATAAGCAACCTGGAAAGGCAAGTTCTTGAAGACATTTCGGGCTATATTTGTCAAGGCCAGATACTTTGAATGAGAGATAAAATAGCTATGGAGAAATTCCTCTTTCATCGCTTGAATGGCATCTTTATCCTGTTTGACATCTACTAGAGACACTAAGTGCAGCTCTCCCATACTGGACAGCTGTCGAAGCAAGACTAGAGTCCGCACCTTATCTCCCCTATCAGGAGGGTAAGGAATGCGTGAACTTAAGAATAGGATTTTCAAAGTGTCTCCATATCCAATAGTAATCGGCAAATCCGAATATTCCTATGTGGTTCAGCCTTCCACATCAATTCCATAAGTGACACCTATTTTGCGGTAACATTTGTAACCAGCAAGTTTCGCAGGATCTCATGGCAAGCGTCTACTGCATCCTTCATCAGATTTACACCATTTAGATCAATACATATTCCTGCCTTGGTACTGTCAAGCAATTTGACGTTTATTGAGCAGTCAGTTACCGTCATATGTCTGATGGCATCCATGTGTTCAACTATTAGTATTACAATAAAGCAAACAAGGAAATATCTTTGAGTACCATATGACTTCTCCACTATAAGAGGAGTGCTTGGGGTCTTGAGTATGATGCTCAAGTGCATTTGTACACGCATGAACCTGAACAGTAGCGTATGGAAGAAACTCAAGTCTCATATACTTAGTTTACTCTCTGTAACGTAGGCTGTTATGATATCTGCTACCATCTTTGGCTTCAAGTTCCTAAGGCAGTCCGTAGAGCATGCAGTTCTTTTGCGTTGGACACAGGGAGCACATGGCGTATCTGAACGGATAATGTTTGCTTGAGGATTAAAAGGTGCAGTCTGTCGCTCATCACCTGGTCCAAAGATCACAAAGCTTGGAAGCTGATGACAAGATGCGATATGACCGATTCCGGAATCAGTATTTATGATCATCTGGCTTAGTTTTAAGGTCTCATACACGACATCCAGGCTGACTCCACTCAAGCATGGAGCTGTTATACGCTTGCTTAAAGCAATACTCTCTTCCAGTTCATCAGGTCCTGCAATGACATAGAACTTCAATGCCGGATAATCTGTGTTTAGGATGCTCACCAGATCCACAAAGTAGTCCAAATTCCACCTGCGATACTTATTCTTGGCAGTGCAACCGGGATGAATGGCTACTACAAAGTCTGTTTCATCAAAGTAGCTAGAGAAAAAGGCTTTGGCCTCTGCTGATGCGGATACCTTACTATAATAGCGGGTCCTGAATAGTCTGCTACAAAGAGGATTTTGTCTGAAGGCTTCAGCTTCAGGTAGTGGAAAAATCAGCTTGAAGATTTCGTAATTTGCCCAGGTTCTATGCCTGGTAACGATAAAAGGAATCTGAGAAGTATATAAGTGATTGGGTTTGCTTTGATAATCTCCGATACGGCATCTTGCCTTTATCGACCATGCAAACAAACCTGCTTTTATAGCACTAATCCCAGATGTAGTAATGCAATAATCGTACTTCTTACGTCTTAAATAGGCTATCATCGGCAATAGCTTGGATGCTTTATATGAGCATTGATAAACCTCTGAAGTATAGGGGGCATTTCTTATCGGCAGCATGGAGCTGCTTTGAAACACAGCAAAGTCAAACCTGACATCCGGTAAAAAATGATAAATCAGCTCCAAAACCGGTGTAAGGAGAATCATATCTCCAATACCCCATGTATGGACAATCAGGTATCTATCTGCCATGATGAAAGACCTCAATCAGCCTCTTTGTAAGTTCCTTGCGAGAATAAGAATCAATGATATCCGTATTTACATGTTTCATGCTTTCAGTCAGTAGTTTATTGATTGCTGCCATGATATCTTCTTCATCTTCAATATATGCATAAGCACCTGTATTAGTCTGTTCCAAAAGATCCTTCACAATACCATGCGGAGGCCCTACTGCCAGAATTGGCTTACCGATCTTGATAAGCTCGAAGATCTTTCCGGTTAAGACTCCTGTTGATTCCGTATCGTTGTTGTTTATCAAGATGTTAATATCTGCCCCAGCAGCGTAGGTTATGGCTTCCTGATGCATTTTATAACCCCAGAACTGGAAAAAAGGCAGCTTCATACTCTCAATCTCCTCCAGCACTTCTTTAGCTATGGTTCCGATATGAATATACTGATAATCTGGAATCTCCAGCTTTGAGATTGCTCGCAGTAATGGGAGAGGATTTCTTATATGTCCATATATCTTGCCCATATATACGAAAGTAAACTTATCGAACTTATAGGCAGGGACTTGTCCAAAATCGTCATCATCAAAACCATTGGTAATCACTACAGCCTTGTCCTCGATCCAGGAGAAGTGATTTTGGTATCTGTGCCTTATATAATCTGTTACAAAGAGAATACGGTCACAGGTTCTTAACACCATATCGTCACATCTGCGTATAATGGCATAGCGAAACGGCAGTACGTTGTGCTCAAAGAGAGGCTCAAATTGCCATGCGTCACGATAATCCGCAACCCAGAATATCTTGTCCCTGAATATGCATTTTAACGGAATTCCGATCAACAGAGCAGAGAAGGGGAAGCCGGTGATATACACATTGCGCAGACGGTGCTTGCGGATCGTTCTGATAGCTGCATAGAGGGCAAATGGAGTCCAACCGATCTGCTTGTCAATTGGGAAAATGATGTCGTTAATCAGTTTGAGAACATACCATATCAGACGTTTTAGGGAGCTCTGTTTCTTTGCTGTCTTGGCGCGAAGATCAGCCACTTTATCGGTTGCGGAGGCAGTCAATCCCCAGCTATGAGTCTTGATTATGTGTGCTTTTGTGGGAATATCCTCACAAAGGGATTGGTCAATAACGTTCTTAGGCGGCTTCTTGGGAGTAATAACCCAACATTCCCATCCTGCGCGATCCAAATACTTCAGGAACTTCAGAGGTCTTTGGACCCCACTCTCACCTGTGGGAGGAAACTCATTGATGATCATCAGGATGCGATCGTCATGCTTCATACACTCTCCGAATACTTGCGCATAACTGATCAATACGATAATCCCGCTCTACAAGCAACTTCCCCGCTTCTCCGAGAATACGTGCTGCCGAAGGATATGCCATGATCCAGCGGATTTGGTTCTCTATACTATCTACACGCATAGGTTCGACTAGAAGGCCATTTTTCCCGTGAACGATGACTCCGTCGATACCCTGACCCCTTACTCCCACAGTCACTATCCCGGCAGCCATAGCTTCCAGATACACTACTCCAAAGGTCTCGCTAAAACTTGGGAGTATAAAGGCATCAAACAGAGGGTAGAGATTTCTAAGTAGAGTGTTTTCCACACTACCAAAACAACAAACTTTATTCAGCAATCCGTGTTCCATGATCAAACTGTCCAGATGTGCTCTCTGATCTCCCTCACCGAATATGGCCAAACGAATGTCTTTCCCTTCCCGAACTATACCTGCTATTGCTTTGATCAAGAGATCAAATCCTTTGGTATATTTAAGGTTTCCCACACTGATGATCTTCAAATCGGCTCCTCTGATAAAGCATGAAACCTTGTCGATGAACGAATCCGTGACGTGGCTGAATTGGACTATTGCGTTCCCAATCACGCTAGTACTGCTAGTGGAGGCAATGTCATCAATCTGTCTGGAGAGGTTCCTATTTACACAAAATATGTGCTTCCAACCTCTGTAGGTAATTGGTAAAAGAATACGGTATATCTTTCGCAGTAGTGGATTCCTGATGTTGCTCGGATGAGTAATTATGTTATGCACAGTTAAGTAATGTGGAATTCCTGTCTTTCGCAGAAATGGAGCCAGGTTCACTAGCTCCGGAACGTGCCTGCAGTCATGTACATGGATCAAATCCGGCTTGAATGTACGGATCACTCTTTTCAAACGAGGAATCACAAGAATCCTGTACTTGATGGTGTTCAGGAAAAACAGCGGTCGAAACATCTTGAAATAGTGATGATACTCTCCCTCGGGAACTCTACTTAAGCTCATTTTCGATGTGCCATCAAGCATATGCGTAGCAAATACATAAACATCATAATGCTTCTGTAGCTCAAGCACTTGGTGTTTTACAAAGATGCCTCCGACAGGATTGGACTGGTCAGGATAAAGGTCTGTAACAATGAGTAGCTTCATAATGTTGATTACATTACGATTTGAGCTTTCTGAAAGGCACCAGGGAGACCAAATAGTCTCTGATCTCTACAAAATCTGATTTACGAGGTACCAGATAAGAGGCCAGTCTCTTTCCGGTTGTAAAATGTTCGTAAATCACGATCAAGACAAACCACATAGTATAAGCGATACTGGTGGCAAAAGCAGCTCCACATATTCCCCGGACCGGGATCAGGAGTAGATTCAACGATATGTTTATCAATAAAGCTATAGCTGGAAAAACTATGCTGATAATAGGAAATCCCTTGCTATTCAGGTAGTTATTGAATAAAGAACCAAAGGAAAGACTGAAGCTGGCCGGTATCAGCCACAAATAAACTCCATATACGGGCAGAAAATCCAAGCCATAGAATACTCCTAAAAAGAATCTACCCAGGAAGACAAAACCAAGATTGGCAATACCCAGGATAATAGTAAAAACAATGAGAAGCTTGCGCATGATGTGCCATTTTTCTTCGAGGGAAGCACTATCAGTAAGCTTAACCAGCAGCAAGCTACCTACGCTGTTAGATACAATCTGCATAACATCAATGATGTTCGCAGCTATGGAGTAGATCCCTACATGCTCGAAACCTAAAGCTTTCTTGATCAGAATGATGTCAAAGCGAATCAGTAACGACACCAAAAGAGAGGACACAAATACTCGGAAACTGTAGGTATAGATTAGTTTCAGCAAAGATGGGTCAAATCGGAACCTGATTGGTTTGCACTTGATGGTACCCAGGAAGTATCCGATTATCACACCCTGAGAACCAATCATAATAGCAAGCATAAAGAGGAGTTTGTTCGCGTTCCCAAAGAATAGCAGGGCTATCATCAACAAAAACGCGATGAACGCAGTACTCAGGACCCTGGCTATGGAATAACTCCATATCTTGTCCATGCCCACCTGGAGAGATTGTAATTGCATAGCAAACTTTGTAGTAGTAATAATTGCAATCAGGAACAAGGCTGCAGTCCTACTTAATTCAAAGCTCAGAAATCCGCTCCAGAAATCGATGAACAGAAGCCCAAAGAAGCCCAGCAGAATATTTTCCATAATAAACATGAACAAGGAAAAGCTGAATACCTCATGGACCTTTTCCGGGAACTTTCGGATCAAATACGGTATGCTCCGATATACTCCCAAATCCAATGTTGCCCAAGCGAAGCCAGTCATAGTGATCAGATAGCTATATCTGCCTTTGATCTCCACACCAAGGTATCTGGCAGACATAACACTGGTGAAAAAAGAAACCACCATAATCAATAGCCGAAAGCTACCGCTGGTGATGATATTCTTCTTTAGATTGATTTGAGTCATATCCGTTTCAGCCAAAAACGGCGACTGAGAGCCAGCATAATCAACACAATCCCCATTATCTGAATCCAACTGAGATGCTCTCCCAGAAACAGAAACGCCAGAAACGATGCTATTGCCGGCTTGAGGAAAAAGTAAATCGATGCTCTGGCGGCAGTGAGGGTCTTCATCGCCTCGAAATAAAAGAGATATGCCACTCCCGTTATAACAATCCCCAAGTAAAGCATCAAGCTGAGATTCGTAAGCGTTGGATCGAAGCGCATGCTTTTACCGATCACAGCATTGATGATACTGAGACTGATGCCGCCGATCAAAAATGATGCGCAATTCGTGATGCGATTGCCGTATTTTTGGATCGCCTTTTTGGTGAGCACAGTATAAAGCGCAAAGGTAATCGCTGCCAGGATCGCAAAGAATACACCCGTGGGCAGATGCACAAAGTTGCTGCTGGTATAGTCCCGCTCGCCCATAATGATGATGATCAACCCAACTACTCCCATCAGAATGCTAAAGATGTGATAACTGCTAAGACGCTCAGATAAGATCAGATAGGCAAACAAGCTCACAAACAGAGGATTCATGCTCACTATTATCGCCGTGAGCGATGCCTTCCCATAATAGATTGCCAATTGTAAAAGCAGCATACTGACTACGACGTTCAGGATTCCCAAAGCGCCGAGAGTCAATATGCTGCCAATATTTAATTTTACTTTATTCCGAGTTCCCTGCAGGATAGCAAAAGGGAGTATTACGGCCCCTCCGATGAGAAATCGCCATGCTGTAATGGCAAAGGGTGAAATCCCTTCTCCTAATAGCTTTCCGGCGAGTTCCAGAGAAGACCATATACATATCGCTATCAGACTGTACAGGTTACTCTTGATGTTCAAGGTTTATTTCATTAAGACCATTTTCTTGGTGGAACTGTAGCTTCCGGATCTCAGACGGAAGAAGTACACACCGCTGGACACGGCTGAACCGCTGTTATCCAAACCATTCCATACCAAGCTATTTACCCCGGCATTTGTCTGTTGGACATCATAACTCTTCACTAGCTGACCTTTCTGATTGAAGATATCGATGATGGCAGGAGCTGGTTTTTCCATCTGGAATTGAATAGTGGTTTCAGGATTGAAGGGGTTCGGATAGTTACCAATCAAAGCCACTTGTGCGGGAACCTGCAAGGGATCTTCGTTTGAGGTGGGATTGAAGTCAGAAAGGTTTCTGGGAGTGATCTGAGCGGTTTCCTGATAGTGACCAACCAAACCGTTCAGGCTAAATGTACCGGTAGGAATCAGAGTATCGATGTAATCGGCTTCTGAAAAAGCGGTGCGGAAGGTGAGATTGCCAGTGCCATCAGTAATAGTATAGTTCTGGCCGCTGGCGAAGTTTCCGCTACCTTCTGTGAAGTTTACATTGTCGATGTAAACCAAACGTGACTGGTAGCTATTTGTGCCAATATCTGCATTCAAATCGCCAATGGTAACAGTGGGGATATGGATCCAGTTGTTAGTGCTGGTAGCAGGTCCGGGATCTTGAGTTGGGATGAATTGCAAGGTCTCAAAATACATGCTCAGTTTTCCGGTAAGACCTGTGATCGCATCGCCGATCTCATAGTTTGTGGTAATGGCACCAGCGGTGTCATCGATCAGCACTGCAGCATCATGATCCTGCACATACTTTTGATTACGAGAGGATCTCTTGTATGTAAGAAATACATCATTGGTAATTTTATAGACAGTGCTATTATCGGCAGTCTGAGCTCTCAATTCGGTAAGGTTATTGATGGGAACCACAAAACCGTAAACTGCGGACACAATAGCGCTGGGCTCATAACCTTCAGCATATCCTCTGGCCTTGATTGTTGTAGGCTCAGACACGTTGATAGGTGTGCTGAACAGTGTGGAAGACTGAGTTGGTTCACTACCATCGATAGTATAATAAATACTTGCGCCTTCGGTAGTTGTGGATAAGGTAACATTGATAGGTTGGTCATAATGTCCTGCAGGAGGATTAAAAGTAGGATTGGCTACAAACTGTTGTCCGCTGCCATAAGCTGTCCATTCGATGTTATCGATTGTCACCTGACGATTGGAAGTTCCACCCTGGATGTTCCGGATTTCCATCACAAAATCACCAGGCACATTCACGCCATTCACTACGAAATCGTAAACAGTTGGGTCAGCACCGGAAGTACCGCCAAAGGGCTCAGATTCTGCTACCAGGAGATCGTTGATGTACAGAGCAATCTGTCTGTCTCCGGCACTGGTATAAGCTTTACGCATCTGAACCGAGAAGTTTCCGATACCGCCGGGTATACTGGAAGAAACGATCCTGCTGGGAGCTTCGCTGCGTCTCAATATCATTCCTTGGCCTTCGATTGAATTATCGTTTGAGCCCGCCACAGATCCTGTGACAGCGTAATAGTTCCATTCCACACCGGTGTCTCCGGTGAATGAGCCGTCAATGTAGTTGGTGCCAGTATAATCAAAGTTGGCAAAGGTCTCTTGGCCTTGTGCCCATACTGTCACTGCAGCTACAAGACAAAGGACTATCATTAAGGTTTTCTTCATAATTTCCTCCATGAAATTACGTATTTCACTGTTCCTTGCTTATTTAAATCCATATCATTACCCCTGTCATAAAGCCAACAGGGCTGTATACAAAAAGCTTCCGGCAAGGAGGATACTATCGGTACGATCCAATATTCCTCCGTGTCCGGGAATCAATTTCGAACTGTCTTTCACATTACAAAACCTTTTGAGCATAGATTCCAAAAGGTCTCCAAGCTGACCGAACACGCCTGCTGCCAGCGCTAGGAGCACAAGCTGCGTAGGCGTAAAATAGCCGATATTTCCAATATACAACATAAATGAAATTAACGCGGGAGCAAGTAGTCCAGCCACAAAACCTTCAAGGCTTTTCCGGGGGCTAACTTGTGTTATTCCACGACGTTTCCCAAAGCGCATACCTACAAAATAGGCACATGAATCCACTATCCAGATCATCAGTATTAAGGCAAGCAAAATCTTGGATTCTGGCTGTAGCAACGCTATCTTCACGATCATTGCCGGCATCAGAGCAGTATATACTGTACCGAACAGATTGGCAAACAAGCGTGGTACACTTTTTTGCTCTTCCCAATCGAACATAACCTCCAGCATCGCGGCGATGAAGGCTGTCAGCAGCAGGCCGATCTCCCACTTTGGGAAAAGGAGCCATAAGCTGTAAAGCAAGGGATTGATAATCACCCACAACCAGGGGATGCAAATTCCCGCTTTTCTCATCATGGCGATGTACTCCTGACTTCCCATCAGGCTGACCAGTAAAAACATCAGATACAATGGGATACCTTCGAAATACAAAGCTAGGATCAGGACAGGGATGAAAAAAATAGAAACCAACACTCTTTTACTTAGTTCAGACATCATCATACCCCCCCAAACCTACGCTTTCTGCCCTGAAAGTCCAGTAGTGCAAGCAGCAACTCCAATTTGCCAAAATCCGGCCATAAAGTGTCTGTTACATAGATTTCAGCATAAGATGCCTGCCAGATCAGGAAATTCGAGAGCCTGGATTCTCCGCTTGTTCGTATAATTAAATCGGGATCGGGCTGACCTGCTGTATACAGGTAATCACCGAAGTTTTCCGGAGATAGTTCAGCTATCTGCTGTGAATCTAGCTTTTTGATAGCTTCGATGATCTCCATGCGACCACCATAATTGAAGGCAATGTTTAACTTCAACCCAGTGTTCTTATGTGTTTTAGCTGCCAAAGTTTTGATCTCAGCTAAATAACTGGGATCCAAGCCTTGTGTGGAGCCGATGATATCGATATAAACATTCTGCTCGTTTAGCTCCGGAATCTCGTCTATCAAATACTCCTTCAACAGCTTCAGGAGGCCTTGCACTTCATCTTTGGGACGCACCCAATTCTCGGTGGAAAAGGCATAAAAGGTTATTAATTGGAGTTTTAGCTCCACTCCCAGTTCCACTACCTGACGAATGGCCTTTGCACCTGCTCTGTGCCCAAACAACCTCGGTTGCATACGCTTTTTTGCCCATCTGCCATTTCCGTCCATAATGATCCCGATATGCTTGGGTAAGCGTGCCATATCCAGCTTTGGAAGCAGACTCCTGTAATCCTTAGCCATTCATCCTCGATTTTGCGCTCAACTTCAGCCAGGCATAGATAAAGGGATCCAGATCGCCATCCATTACCTTATCTACCTGACCGCTTTCAAAGTTGGTGCGGTGATCTTTTACCATCTGATAGGGTTGAAACACGTAAGAGCGGATCTGATTCCCCCATCCAATGTCTGATTTGGAGTTTTCCTGATTCTTTTTTTCTGCTTCCCTAAGCTCCTCATAATATTGATACAATCTGCTTTTCAAGATTGCCATGGCTTTTTCGCGGTTTTGAATCTGAGAGCGTTCATTTTGGCAGCTAACTACTATGTTTGTAGGCAGATGGGTGATGCGCACCGCAGAGTCCGTGGTATTCACATGCTGTCCCCCTGCTCCACTGGATCTGTAGGTATCGATCTTGAGGTCCTTGGCGTCTATCTCTACCTCAATATCGTCATCAAACTCTGGATACACAAATACCGAAGCAAATGAAGTCTGCCGTTTCCCCTGGGCATTAAACGGACTCATCCGCACCAGACGGTGGATGCCGATCTCACTTTTGAGCATGCCATAAGCAAAATTTCCCAAAATCTCTATGGTTGCGCTTTTGATGCCAGCTTCTTCCCCGGGCAGACTGTCGATGATGTTAAATACATATTTACTATCTTCCGCCCAACGCATGTACATGCGGAGCAGCATATTAGCCCAATCCTGTGCTTCAGTACCACCCGCACCGGCATGAATGGTAAACAGGGCATCGTTGTGGTCATATTTATCGTTCAAAAGGCATTCTATCTCAGCTTTTTCGGTAAAGAGCCGAATCGCGGGAAGTCTCCCTATGGCTTCTTCCAGCATATCGTTGGAAAAATCTTCATCCAGAAAGCTAATATAGGTTTCCAGCTCATCTTTGGTAGCTTCCAGATCAGCTATGTGCTGAATCTCATCGCGCAATTGAGATACGCGTTTACCGGTCTTTTTGGCTATATTTTGATCTTCCCAAAAACCGGGTTCATTCATACTGTTTTCCAGTTCTTGCAGTTCTTGTTTCTTTTTATCCTGATCCAGAAGCTTGCGGATCTCCCTTATTTGGTCGATCAGTTCTGTGGCTTCTCGTTTAAATTCAATATAGTCCATCAGTTATCCTTCAAAATAGGCTTCAACTCAAAATGTGATACACAAGCGATTGTGTCAAGCGCAAACTGAAAATATTCCTTCAGTTTCCCTGTTTTCTACTGCTCATCGACTTGATTTTTTGTGAAAACCAAATCGTCTGGATAGTATGCCCATATCACTATCTGAAAACAGTTTCATCAGAAATCTTTGGTGGATAGTGTCCTCATCTGTTTCTTCCCTTTTGAATAAAGCCTTGCTGAACGGGATATAAAGCTGTTATCATCCAGTGGTCACTCGATGATAACGGGATGATATCACGATTGGCACGAGTTTGGAAGAAGGGTGGGACTCGAGATTCACTGAGGGATAAAGCTTTTCTGGAAGTATAAACAATCAGATCAGGCAAGCTTTCTGCCTGTGGACTTCCTACAACTGAAACATTGCGGGAAAATTCTGGCTTGACAAGAGAAAGCTAATATCAGACAGGTTCCTGTGTAAACAGAACAGAAAATTGACTTATCATAGAGGTTTTGATGAAAATCGCTACATTCCGCGTCGGGCTTGGTATTCTATGTATCGCCCTTGCTCTGTCTGCTTGCGCACGAAACAAAAAGTATCTATCCAAAGCAGAAAATGAGCGCAAGTTGGGGAATTACGAAACCGCGGCATTCTACGCTATCGAATCCTTGAAACTGAAACCGGACTACCGCAAAGCTCAGATTGCTTTGAAAGAAAGCTATCCCCTTGCCATCGTTCAACGTAAGGAACGTCTATTAGCCCTGCAAGCCAGGGATGAGCAAGATAATCTGGAAGACATACTGGTAGAGTATATGGCTCTACAAAAGCTTAGCGATGCCATTCGAAGCCTGCCCGCCATCATCAATCCCGAAACCGGGATGACACTTATCTTCGACTCCAGCGATTACAGCGCTCAGATAGCAGACACCAAAACTATGTGTGCGGAGATGTATTATCAAAAAGGCTTACACCAGAGTAGGATGGATACGTCCAGAACAGGGCAGCGACTTGCCGCTGAACACTTTAAGAGAGCAATGGTCTTTGTCCCGAACTATTTGGATAGTGCCAGCCGTTATGAAAGCGCCCGCCAAAACGCCGTTACCCGAGTAGCAATCCTGCCTTTTGATGATGTGTCCGGTTTTGGCAAGAAACACGGAGCTGCATCTGAGATACTAAGCGCAATGATCGTGGATAAGCTCCTGCAGAAATCATCTTTGATGGAATACTCTGAACTCATTACCCGCGACAGAATCGAGCAAGTGCTCAGCGAACAGGAATTTAACGCTTCCGGTTTGGTTGAAGAAAGCAGTACTGCATCCATCGGACACTTGCTGGGTGCAAATGCCATCCTGAGCGGAAAAATACTCCAGATTGCATACAACGCTCCCCGCGTGATTAGTAAAGATATCTCTGAAACTGGCATCGTGGAAGAAGAAAGCGACAATGAGGTCAAAGAAAAGGAGATAAGCTGCAGTTTCACGGAATATACCATGAATAGCAGCATGCAGGTAGTTGCTTCCTACACTTTACTTGAGGTAAGCAGCGGAAAGATATTGGCACACAAGAATTTCAACCCAACATATACTTTCAATGAAAAATGGGGAAAAGTGCTAAGTGGAGATGCTCGTGCCCTTAGCAAGAAGCAACAAGAGCTGGTTAATACTACCGAGGCTTTGGCGCCATCGCCAGCGCAAATGCTTCATACGGTTTTGGAAAACCTGAGTGATGAACTTACGGAACACATTTCGGGATATATGAGATGAGATATCTTGCGATTTTACTTGTCTGTCTCATCTGCTTGATAGGATGTTCAACAATTAAAAGCTTGCCGGATTGGATCAATACACCGAATTATCATCCCTCCTATTTCAGCGCTTTTGTGCAAGTAAAGAGCAGCCTGCCACATTATAAAGACCTAGCGCGGGATATGGCAGCAAATGACATCGCCATGCAGATAAGCACATACATAGAATCTGAGACCAGGGTGTCTGAAACAGAGATCATGGGCATCTCAAACAGTGAATACTTATCGAACATACGCAGTAGCAGCAGTGCCAGCCTGAAGAACCTTAGCCCAGTTGAAAGCTATGAGGACGAGGATACATATTATGTGTTGTACAGACTTAGTAAGGCAGAATACTATGCAGAAAGGGCGAGGCAGCGAGACCTGGCTCTGACACTGGCACAAGATTTGCTAATGCAATACGACGAAGCAGAAGAACAACCCGGCATCGCTCTTCCCTACCTACTTTCGGCCTTGGATCTGATTGCCGCATATCTGGATATGGATCTTACCTGCCCTATGGGCAATATGGCGAGCATCATCTACTCCCGCCTGAATCACCTGCCACAGCTTATCAATTATCAATGGAATATACAAAGCCTGTCCGCAGTAGCAAAAGCGCAAAAAAGTCTTGTCTTGGAAGGCTATGTTCGTAATCGGGAAAGCGGAGTGGCCTTGGCCAATATCCCCCTGGAAGCGTCATCCGAAGCAATTGACTTTACCAATCCCCAATTCAGCAATACTGAAGGTAGATTCAACTTCAATATCTGTCGTATAGATAGTTACGAACCCTTTCAAACAGTGAATCTGAGCTTCAACAAGGAGCATTATTCATCGCTATTGCATAACAAAACTGCTCAGAAGATCTGGGATGGCCTGAGCTTCGATACGAGCAGATTGGTCATCGAAGTCATGAAGCCCCAGGTTTTCCTTGATTATGCCTATCTTTCAGCCTTTCAAGGAGGCTATCGCGATACGGTTGCCGGAGCATTGGCAAATCTGAACGTAGGAGTGGCAGCAAAACTGGATGAAGCCGACTACTTGGTAAAAGTAAGGATTGAAGCAAAACCGGGAAAATATATCAACAACATGAAGTACTTCACTTCCCTGGCGGATATACGCCTGAGCCTGATCGATCCCAACAGCGGAGCTACCATCAACTATCTGGAGCAGACCAATCTAAAAAGCGGAGCAACTACTCGTGAAGCAGCCGAACGTAATGCGGAACGCGATGCTGCTACCATGATCGGAGAATCCCTGCTCTATCGCCTATTGTACAACTACCTCCTAAAGTGAATGTTACACGAGCTCTTACCAGAAATTCCCTTGACATCAGAGGGGAACTGAGACTGTTTGCAATATACGCTAAAGAATACTAAAAATATTATTGTGGAGTGTGTCTTGATAGTCGTACATAGATTAGCAAGCTATAGGATGGTTTTATGCTAAGGGGGCCTGCATTTCAACGCGATGAGCAGGAGCGGTTAAAAAAGACCATCGATATGGTCACGCGTCTCTATGTGCATATATTAAAGAACGATAACCGCATATCCAGTACCGAAATAAACATCCTCTACTCGCTGTTGACCAATCTTTTTGCGCAGGTGGACGTATCCTGGGAAGCCTATGTAAGGCAGATCGTTGACAGCGATTATAACATCAATGAAGTACTTACCTATCTGGATCGGCATCTATCCGTCTTCGATAAGATTCGCATCATTCAATCCCTGATAATCATGGCAAAGACCGAAGAAGATTTTGCCATATCGGAGCTTACGGAGATCATGGAACTGGGGAAAAGCCTCAATATCTCCACCGATCAGTTCCTACCTCTCATAGATCATTTCGAGCACAATCTCAGTAGTCCTGCCAGCATCAGTTGCCGCCATCACCTTAGTCACATCAGACACTCTGTATTCTCGGATTACGTGGTCTTTGGTTCCAGTACTACAGCGGATGTCGCTTTCCGGGACGAAAGCCTGAATCCCTATGAATGTGCCATATATGCCATCGATAAACATCTGTTTCTCAGTATCTCTGCCAGCAGTAATGTACATCTGAATGGCAATCCCGTAGCGGTAAACTCCATAATCCTGCTCAATAAAGAGAGCTATATCAGCCTGAAGGATAGAGATTACTTTTATAGCTGCCTGGAGAAGATGTATTTCCTGCGCGATGAAGAAGATGACATAGTCTTCCGCAAAAGCACTTACGATTTCACTGTGCACAAGAGCCAGAATTCATACAGCTTCCTGGTATCTGGGGGATCTGTGGCTCTGAATGGCAAAGAAATGTCTCATGGCCGGCGCTACGATGTCTTTTTTGATGATACCATACAGATCAGAGGATACGCACCCTTCCATCTGGGTATGGTAATAGAGCACCGTTCCATCATTGGTGTAGAGGATTATGTTCCCCAAAAGCTGTATATCCGCTTTGACAAAGGCTTCTTTAACACAAGCCGGGAAGATAGCGACAAGAGCATTACGGTAATCGAATTGCGTGGCGGCAATTATTATGTGCTTCCCCCAAAAAAGGGATTCAACATCTTCGTGAACCGAAAGATGGTTACCGAAGCAAGCCCGATAAATCTAAATAAAGACATTATTACCATAGGGAAACGTAACTTCCGCATCAACAACCTCTATGACCTCATTGAAACACCATTTGAGATTGAAAGAATTACTGTAACCGACATCAAGCACTATTTTCCAGATGGCAAGTTGGCATTGGATTCTATATCATTTGAGGCTCAACGAGGACAATTGATAGCCATTATGGGACAAAGCGGATGCGGTAAATCCACTCTCACGAAGGTGCTTTCCACTGAGATCAATCCCAGCTACGGACAGATTACCATCGATGGAAAAAACCTCTATTCAAACATCAACTACTTCCTGGAACACATGGCTTATGTACCTCAGGATGACCTGCTGTATCCCAATCTCAGCGTTTACGAAAACCTCTGGTATAGAATTCGTCTGCGTATGCCCCACATCCAACCGGCTCTATTGAGACAAAAAGTAAACAACATCCTGAACCAGGTGGGGCTCAATCATCATCGGGATACTATCGTGGGTGAATTCAAAAAGAAGAATCTCAGCGGCGGAGAACGCAAGCGATTGAACATTGCCTTGGAACTGCTCTTTGAACCTACCATTATCATCTGCGACGAACCTACCAGCGGGCTTTCGTTCAATGATGCCGAGCAAATCATCGACATCCTGACCACACTCTGTGTGCAAGGAAAGATCGTGATCATTACCATCCATCAGCCCAACAGCAGTATCTACCGTAAGTTTGACAGGGTATTGATGATGGATATGGGCGGTGTTCTGGCATTCTATGGTAATCCCACGGAGAGTTTCCCCTATTTTGACGAAGAACTAAGCCAATTGACTATTCGCCGGGCTGAGATCGAAAGAAAAAGGCAATTAATGACCTCGGACTACTTCTACGACATCATCACTTACCCTGAATATACTATCAGAGGTGAACATGTGTATGAGCAATCCCAAAAACAGATACAGCAAAAACGCAGATTCCCACCGGACTATTGGAGAGACAAGTTTAAGCGTAAGATGCTGTTTGAACTCATTCAAAGCGACACCTCGGATAGCAGTCAGAGCACTGCCGGCTTCAAACGTTTAAAGAAACGACTGGGGCCGCGCTCGTATCTGATAAGTCTTTGGAACTTTGTATCACGCAGTTTTCTCATGAAAATCCGCAATACAAGCAACAATCTCATCACGTTCATTGAAGCTCCTCTTTTGGGACTCATCATCTCCTTTATCCTGAGGCACACGACCAGCGATAGCTATTCTTATCATAACAACAACAATATCTTTATCTACATCTTTGTGTCCATCATCGCTTTCATTTTCCTGGGTATGTCAAACTCCATCGAAGAGATCCTCAGCGAGCGCAAGATCATCGTGAGAGAACGGCTGATGAATCTGAGGATGAGTAGCTACCAATTGTCCAAATTATGCGTTTTAGCCCTGTTTGGGCTCATTCAAGCCATTCTGTATCACTTTATAGCAGCGTTGGTCTTGAACATCCGCGGACTGTCGTTTACCAGCGTGCTGTACTTTTTCCTGGCCTCACTGATAGGAAACTCACTGGGTTTACTCACCTCGACTTTCATCAAGGAAAATCGCGCAATCATCAATATCCTTCCCCTCGTTCTGATTCCTCAGATTATCTTTGGAGGAGCCGTTATCGAATTTGAGCGCATGAATAGAAATTTAAAGCTTTACGAAAAGCACCCTGTGCCAGAAGTAGTACAGTTAATCCCCTCGCGCTGGCTTTTTGAAGGACTCACTACTTCCTATGCCAAAAACACCAAATTCCACAGAGCTTTAGCGCGGGTGCAAAAAAAGGAATTGACATATTTACAGAATTACAGGAGTGCTTCCATTAGTCATAACGAGTTCCAAACCAAGCGCTCTGAGATATATTATGCCAAAACCCGGATCGCCGAGAGATGGGACCCAAATAAAGTCATGAATTCTTACCTGAACTCTGCTGTAAGCATGATGGATGGCAGAGTTTTGAATAGTAATAGGAACGAGTTTCTTTCCAGTTATAAACTACTGGGTAAAAAGCGGCATCGTACCTGGACTTTCAACGCTCTGGTAATCTTGTTTTACGCTTTGGGCTTGAACTTGATTACCTGGATAAAACTAAAGTATTTATTTAAAGATTGAGGAGTGATAACATGAAAACTCGTTTGATAATTGTAACGGTATTGATCCTGATGCTGTTTTCTTTTGCCTGCAAGAAAAAGGCTGGACAAATCCCAGATCAGGAGATGGCTGAACAGATAACCACTTTTGCTCCGCTGCCTTCCTTCAAAGAAGTGTACAGCACCTTGGATCAGGTTCAGGTAAAAGATATCGCTGCCGCAGTTCCTGCTACCACATACAAAGCCAAGCAGGAAGAAGTGCGCAACGCCTTTTCACTGGGTTTGCTTACCGCTGATGCAGTTTTGGCCACCAAAGGCCGCAATAAAAGCAAGCTCAGCGACATCTCTGCTCAGATGATGACTCTCACCGAACTCTTGGGGCTCGAAAGTGAGGTCAATCGCCTTGGCGACGACATGAAGACCATGATCGAAAAGGAAGAATGGGACAATCTGGATAAAGCCCTTGACGCTCATAAAGAAGAAGTGGAGATAAAGCTTTGGGAAAGCGAGAACTTCGACAACTACACCCTGATGCTGATGGGGGGTTGGATCGAAGCCGCAAATCGCATCGCCTGGCTGATAAACCAGAACTATAGCGCTGAACGCACTAAAGTACTGGCCCAAAAAGGAACCTTCAATCATTTGCTGAACAATCTGAAGCAAATCAAGACTGAGTACATCGTAGAGCAAGATGCTTTTATAAAAGCAGTAAGCACTACCGAAGAGCTGAAGAATCTCATCGATCATGATCTGGACTCAACCTACACCAAAGAACAAATTGCTGAGATTATCGCCAAAACTGACGCCATCAAGGCGGCTTTTCAAGAATAAACCCTGATGCATCCTTTAACGCGGCAATCCCGGAACCAGCAAATCACTGATTCCGGGATTACGCTATTTTAAGCATAATTCATCAGATATAAGCATCGATCTGTAAACTAAAGGAGACTGCCTATGAGACTTGGTATGGTCTTTGTTTTACTGATTTTCAGTTGTTTATTGTGTGCCAACAGCTTTATCGCCCAAGACAGCCCCTGGGATGACGGCAGAGCTGTGGATCTGAGCTGGGAACTCAGCCCAATGACCCGTCAAGTAAGCATTCAACGGGTTAATGAAGAAGGGCTACTGGTAGATGTGCACAAATCCACTCTTGCCAAAGGCTCATTTACGGATAACAATCTGGAATCAAACGAAACTTACAGATATCGCCTAACAGCGGATTTTGCCAATGACAACCTGGTATTGATGACTGAAGCTACCACGGTAGAGCAGTGGTTCGCCTTTCGTAAGCTTGGCTTTTTGTTGCTGCTGTTGGTTTTATCCTGCGCTATCCTCTACTACATCCATGCCGCCAGAAAGGGCAAGGACTTCTTCATTCGCCGCATTGCTGGACTGGACAGCATGGAAGAAGCTATAGGCCGTGCCACGGAAAAAGGACGCCCTATTCTATATGTGCCGGGAATCAGTGATCTGGACGATATCCAAACCATTGCCAGCCTTACCATCCTCAGTCACTTAGCTGAGCGCAGCGCAGAATACAACACCGAGCTAATCGTACCCTGCCGTTTCTCAATGGTTCTTTCTGCTGCCAAAGAAGTAGTGAAAGAGGCATACATCAAAGCGGGAAGACCAGATGCATACAAGGCAGACAACGTGTTTTACCTCACTGACGACCAGTTTGGCTTTGTCGCAGGTATAGACGGCATCATGTTACGAGAAAAACCAGCCGCAAACTTCTTTATGGGCTCTTTTTATGCAGAATCCCTGATACTGGCCGAGACCGGTTTTGCTACGGGTGCCATACAGACTGCTGGAACCGCTCAAGCTCACCAATTGCCATTCTTTGTTGTCAGTTGCGACTATACTCTCATTGGTGAAGAGCTCTTCGCAGCATCCGCATATCTATCCAAAGATCCCCAGCAACTGGGCAGCCTGAAGGGGCACGACTTTGGCAAATTGATGGTTATCCTGCTTATAATAATCGGAGTAATCCTGCAGATACTGGGCATCTCCGCTCTCAAGGACTTCATCGCTGGAGCTGCATCATGAAGAGATCATTACCGCTTATCCTGGCTTTTATAGTAGGAGTAATCGTTCTCCTTTCCGAGTTTATCCCCCATCGTCCCTTCAATCAGATCGTCTCCACCTTGGAGAATTGGTTTATGATAATCGCAGGTTTTGCCATCCTCTTGGGTCAGATCAGTCTGATCCGTATGAATGCCAACAAGATAGCCAACCGTTTACCGGATTGGCAGTACCATCTTGCCGGCTTGGTCAGCTTCGCTTTGATGTTGATCTTTGGACTCCTGTGGGGCATGCAGGAGACTCCAGGTCTATTGGGTGATGGATCAGGTATTTCCGCCTGGTTGGGAGCAAAACCCTTCGATTATCTCTTCGAAAATGCCTATATGCCGCTCTCGGCCACGCTGTTCTCTCTTTTGGCATTTTTCATTGCATCAGCGGCATACAGAGCTTTTATCATCCGCAGCCTTGAATCCAACTTACTGATGATAACCGCTGTAATCGTGATTATCGGCCGCACCAGCATCGGCACTATGCTCACCGGATGGCTTCCCGAATCCCTCAGCTTTTGGCACATCCCAAATCTGGCGGATTTCATCATGGAATACCCCAATTCCGCCGCACAGCGGGCGATCTTGATCTCTGCCGGACTCGGTATTGTCGGTAGCTCCCTGCGCATCATTTTGGGCATAGAACGCAGCTATCTAGGGGGTGATAAATGACACTCTCTGCAGTTATGGAACGTAGAATCATCTATACCGTATTGCTCATAGCAGTAGCCCTGCCTCTCATCTTCCCCATCGGCTGGACTACGGAAGTCTCCGAATACACCAACATTGTCTACAGACTGATCGAAGAAACACCTGAAGACAAAGTGGTGATTGTATCCTTTGACTACGACCCTTCCACGATGACCGAGCTGCAACCGATGGCAGAAGCCATGATTGAACATGCATTTATTAAGAATCAAAAGGTAATAGCCACTGCGCTGTGGCCTATGGGCGTTCAGATGGCAGAACAAGCCTTTGATAAAGTGCTCTCATACTATCCCGACAAACAGCGGGGCATAGACTACGTGAATCTGGGCTACAAAGTAGGCGGAATGGTTACGATCCAAGCCATGGGCAGAAGCCTCAAGGAAGTGTATCCTTCAGACAATCAGAATACTGCTTTTGAGGACATCCCTATGTTACAAAACATACACCGTCTAAAGGATATTGCCTGGATCAGCTCCTTATCCAGCGGAGTACCGGGTATCAAAGAATGGATGATGGTAGCCCGCGACAACTATCAAGTGCCTGTTACAGGGGGCTGTACAGCCATCAGCGCTCCGGGATTTTTCCCTTACGTGAATGAACAGCGCCAGCTCTATGGACTACTGGGAGGGCTTAAAGCCGCCAGTGAATATGAAAGCCTGATCGGCAGACTGGGTCCCGCCACCACCAAGATGGACGCTCAATCCATAGCTCACTTACTGATCCTGGTATTCATCGCCATCGGCAACATCAAAGCCTATCGCAGCAGAAAAGGGAGGCAGCAATGATCCATGTAATGCAAGTATTAGGAATCTGGCTGGCAGCCTTCTTTACTCTGAGTATTTTTAGTTTTCTATACAAAGACAATCCTTTCTACAAATTCTCTGAGCAGGTATTTGTGGGGCTGTCCGCTGCATATTGGCTGGTGTACATCATTTACTCCATAATGGTACCAAACCTCTTTGCCAAGCTGATTGACGACTTTTTCGGAAACATCGTACTACTGATCCCCGCCATTTTAGGCTTGATGATGCTGATGCGCTTGCATCCCAAAACCCAGTGGTTAAGCCGTTACCCCATCTCAATCATGATCGGTACTACCGCCGGTATTTCCATGTTGCGCTATATGAAGAGCGACATTCTGGAGCAAGTGACCGCAACGATGATCAATCCTTTTGCAGCCGATAGCACCTCTGGCATTGCGGGCAATTTACTACTAATCATCGGTACAATCACTGGAGTCTATTTCTTTTATTTTAGCAAGAAACAGGAAGGCATATATAAAGTCCCGTCCAAGATAGGAATCTGGTTTCTGATGGTAAGCTTCGGTGCCACATTCGGATACACTGTAATGGCCAGAATCTCGTTGCTCATCGGTCGTCTGGAATTTCTGCTCATGGATTGGCTTCACATCATAAAGTAAGGAAAGATAACCATGTTACAACTACATCAACGCTTTATCCAAACTGCTAAACGTTTTCCCAACAGGATTGCTGTATACGACAAAGCCACTATGCAGGATTATACTTACTCCAAAATGCTGATTGCCAGCCTGATCTTAAAGGAACACATTGCGAAGATACGGGGAAAATACATCGGGATACTGCTCCCAACCGGAGTAGGTGCGATGCTTGCCATCCTGGGCAGCTTGATGAATGGCAAGATACCTGTGATGATAAACTATGCCACTGGAGCTATCGACAATTGCCTCTATGCAAGAGAAAAGTGCCAGTTTAAAACAATTATCACCAGCAAGAAGCTTTTGGACAAACTTGGCCTTACACCTATCGACCACATGATCTTTGTGGAGGATATCCTGGCCAGCGTCACCCTGCCCACAAAGTTGAAAGCAGCTCTTGTTTCGAAGCTGCCTTTTTTTATCCTCAAAAACATGGTGCATCATGGAGACCTCTCCGAGATATCCGTGATTCTTTTCACCAGTGGTAGCGAGAAAGAACCAAAAGCAGTTCAGCTATCCCACCGTAATATCCTGCACAATGTAAATGCCTTCCCCACCATGATTCCTTTGAACGAGAGTGATGTATTCGCATCCATCCTGCCCATGTTTCATGTCTTCGGTCTCACAGTGGATTTCTGGCTTCCAGTAACCATAGGCGCCAGTATGCTCACCTACCCGAATCCCTTGGAGTATCGCACTGTTTGCGATTACATCCGCGATTATAAGGTTACTTTCATAGCTGCAACTCCGGCTTTCTTCTATGGCTATCTACAGAAATCCCAACCGGGGGATTTTGCTTCTGTAAAGATCGCTATTGCCGGAGCGGACAAACTTCCGGAAAAGGTCTATGAAGGATACCTTACAAAGCATAATCTCACTGTCCTGGAAGGATACGGCACTACCGAAACCAGCCCAGTAATCTCCACCTGCTATCCCGGTCATCACAAGCCCGGCAGCATCGGCAAACCGGTGCCAAACACCCAGGTGCGGATACTCGATATAAACACAGATAAGATACTGGGACCCAATAAAGAAGGGAAGATACTGGTAAAGGGCGATCTGGTTATGGAAGGCTATCTACACGATATCGAACAAACCTCGTTCAGAATCCGCAATGGCTGGTATGATACCGGAGACATTGGTTTAATCGACGATGATGGTTATTTATACCATAAAGGGCGCCTCAAACGCTTTGTTAAAGTAGGTGGTGAGATGGTCTCGCTGGTAAAAGTAGAAGAACTCCTCACCGATGTCTTGCCCGATGACCTGATCTGCTGTGTGGTTGACATTCCCAATCCCACTAAAGGCGCAGATGTGGTCGCAGCAGTAGCAAACGGTGATTTTGATGTGCATAAAGTGCTGAAACAGTTAAAGAAGGAATTGCCCTCGATTGCAATTCCCAAACAGTTTTATGTAATCGAAGACATCCCCATGATGGCAAGCGGTAAAGTGAACTTCCGTGAAGTTGAAAAGATCGTCCGAGACAAGATTTCAAATAAAAATGATGCAGATAAGTGACCTAAAACACCCCATATTCCAAAACACTCTGAAACAGATTGCCACCATAGCTGGCTTGATTCATCGTTACGGATGGGCTGAGGCTAATGCCGGAAACCTGAGCATCGATGTAACCGAAACCGTGAAACAACACATGTTTACCGAACTGAACTGGTTTATTGTCTCCCGAAGCGGTAGCCGTTACCGCCAAACTGCGCTGAATCCCCTGGAAAACATGATGCTGATAGCCTGTTCCGATGCCGAAGATAACTACTTCCCGGAAGATGCCATACCTACAAGTGAATGGATCAGCCATCGCTGTCTGCAAATGCAACATAGCAACTTTAAGGTGATCCTTCACACTCATCCTGCGGAGATCATCGCATTATCGAACCTGGAACTGGGAAAAGATGTTAATTCACTCAATAGTAAACTCTGCGAATTGCTTCCGGAATTGCCACTATATCTTCCTGAAGGAGTGGCAATTGCTCCCAGGGCAGCTCCTGGTTCCCAAGAATTGTGCGAGCTAAGCCTGCAAACTCTGGAAAACCGTAAAGCGCTAATTTGGTCTGGACATGGACTATTGGCCTTTGCCAACGATCTGGATGAAGCCTTGGATTATCTGGAGATTGTTACCAAAGCAGCCAGGATATTGCTGTTAAACGGCTCGCAGAAGAGTTCTTAGTTCTTAGTTAATTAGTTCTGCGGTGCTGCAGTGCTGCAGTTGAATACTTCGCCTCGCTTTCGCTTTTGAACCTCGTTGAGGGTTCGAGCCGACTGAAGAAGAATCCTGTGGATTCTGTGGCAAATCGGAGTTTGCCACACCAAAGCTTCTATGCTTTCCCTTGAGGACTTCAGTAGGCACGTCTCTAGGAACCCACGTGTATCAGTTCGATCTGCGTGCTATTCATCCTCCTTACCTAAAGCTGTGATGAAGTAGATATCAAGCCGTTATCAAGCAGTGACCACTCGACGATAACCCGATGATATCTACTTCATATCAAGACGATGCAAAGGCCATAATTGAGCCAAGATGGTAATAACTGTTCCAGCAACCACCGCTCTACCCTATACGGACTCAGAATGCTCGTGTGAATGCCACAATCCCACAAAGAAGCTCTTAAGCTTCGCTCAAGTGGTGCTCAAGATACCGATAGGTTGTGCGGGAGAGGATAGATAAGTGGAAGGGATTAGTAATGCAAATTAAGCTAATAAGCACAGTAGAGACCCAAGAAAGGGGAGGGAAAAAACGTAGCATCGGAATGCTACGATACTGGATGCGCGCCTGACCTTATCCCCGAAATTTACACCAGCAGAAGAGTGACACATGGGTCAGCAACAGCCGTTTTTTCTGATCAAAAATTTCCCGCTTTACAGCAGGAGCTTGTCGGGAGAATTTGTTGCT